>CAMWLJ010000102.1 GCA_947175055.1 uncultured Lachnospiraceae bacterium
CATGCGGCCCGCCCGACGGCAGGCTGAGCATGATGTAAGTTTACTATGAAAGTCTTCGACTTTCACAGCATGGATGGCCATGCGGCCCGCCCGACGGCAGGCTATGCATGATGTAAGTTTACTGTAGAAGTAACCTGTCGATCAGGAGTCTGCATTACACTGCGGACTCCGTGAACGCACCAAAATCTCCGATTTTATGTGCATAGTTTTCTAAACATCCGCTTCTGTTCATAGTAGTATCCTAATGCAAGATATGGGTGTTTAGAAATTATAGTACAGGAACGTACTCACTTCCGAGAACGTAAGTACACTCCAGACAGCCAGCACTGCAAACACCACCACTGATCCGGCACGGTAGCGCACATGCTGCATGCGCTCTGCCGCATCCCGCCCGATCATCGTCAGATAGAGTCCTGCCGCTAAGATCAGCCACATCAAGATATATCTGCTATAAGCCATATCATCCAGCTTAAGCACCTTGAGCACATACCAGAACTCGTCCAGCCGGAAACAGTCAGCAAGTTCCATGGAAATCTTCTGCACCGGGCCTTTCAGCGCGGTGAGAAGCAGCTGATTGGCCTGGGCAACGCTTTCCGCCCGGAAGTACACCTCCGCCGCCGCCACGTAAGTGATCAGCAGGATACGCGATACGAACGTCTTAAGTCTATGCCCCGGATTCTTCCCGCCGCACGCTCCCTCTTCTGTCTGCCTATCTATGCTGCCGCCCTTCTTCTGCATCCGGTATTGCTGCCAGAATCTCGTGAGTACATACAGAACGCCCTGCGTGAGTGCCCAGACCAGATAATGCCATCCGGCACCGTGCCATAAGCCGCTGAGCAGAAAGACGATCATCAGATTCCCATACATCCTTGCCTGCCCTTTACGATTACCGCCCAGAGGTATGTACACATATTTCGTGAAGAAACGGCTCAGCGTCATATGCCATCTTTTCCAGAAATCCACGATATTTACCGCTTTATATGGTTCATTGAAATTGGCCGGGATCTCCATCCCCAGCATCTTGCCGATCCCTCTGGCCATATCGCAGTAACCGCTGAAATCGAAATACAGCTGCAGAATATAGAATAGCGCCACAAGCACCGCATCCGCCCGTCCCAGGGATGCCAGATTCGCATAGCCGTAATCTACCCCTGCCCCGAAAGTATCCGCCAGCAGTACCTTCTTCGCCAATCCCAGAATAAAAAGCCCGCACCCCTGCGCGATATCCTCCCACGCCGCGGTGCGCTTTCCGATCTGCGCGAACTGCGGGAGCATTTCGTTATGATTGACGATGGGTCCTGCGATCAGCTGCGGGAAGAAGGACACAAACAACGCATAATCGACGAAGGGGCATCCCTTCACCTCTCCCCGCCAGGTATCTATCACAAAAGAGATCTGCTGGAACGTGAAGAAGCTGATCCCCAGCGGCAACAATATATTGCGCAGCGCGACAGAGCTGCCAAACACGGTGTTCACGGTAGAAAGAAAGAAATCAAAATATTTGAAGTAAAACAGTACACCCAGGTTTGCCGTCACAGCTGCGATCATCAGCCTCCTGTCACGGCTGCGCGACAGCAGACGGTGAAACAGGTAATTGCCCGCAATACTGCAGATCATGATCAGCAGATAGGAAACATTAAAATAGCCGTAGAACCAGAAGGACATACCGACCAGGAAGACTTTCGCCAACCAGTCTTTGTGCCAATGCAGAAGTCCATAATACCCGAGCAGACAGACCGGAAAAAATAAAAATATAAAAATATAAGAATTAAACAGCATTTCTCTACTCCATATCCTGATAGATCACAAATTCTCCAACCTGCCCATACCGTTCAAATCCGTACTCTGTCAGCGGCTGCGTCATCTCCCGATCCTCTTTCAGTACAATATAGGCGCAGGGATACTCTCTGGCCAGCTCCACGAAACTCTTCGTCTCGATCACCTCTGCCTGCTCCATAGCCTCATACATGGGATGATGGTAATCCCATCTGGCGATCAGCATCTCCCGCCCGTAGGGAAGCTCTATATTCGTACTGTACTGTCTGATATAATAGATCAAGTCTGCAGGAACCAGCACTGTGATCCGTCCCTCCTCCGGCTCGATCAGATCCACGATGTCTATCGTCTCCTGGGGAAGGTGGTAAGCGTTCTCCGCCCGGGAAATATTCTCACTGTCATAGACGTAATCGCCGCACAGGATAATAACGCCACAGGCAAGCGCCGTCCCGATCCTGCGGTGCTTCGCACACAGCCTGATCACACCGTAGGCGCTGACCAGACTCATCTGCAGCAGCCACAGCAGCCTGTAGTACGTCTCCGAATCATCCAGCAGCCGCACGAAAAGCTTGCGGAACAACGGACAGAAAAAGAGCAGAAGAAGAAGCGTTGGCGCATAGACGAAGACTGCCCGCCTGTGCCTGTTCTTCTCCGCAAACCACAGATACAGCAGAATACCCAGATAGAGAAAGGCCAGGTATCTGTGCTGGTGAAATCCCATATAATTCTTGAATATTACAACACTCTCTAAAAAAATGCCCCACATAACTATTCTCCGATACTCTCGTGCATGCCCCATGGCAGCCACAGCACAAACGCTCCCCGCAAAAGACTGCGTCTATTTCAACAGATAACCATATCCTACGATCAGATAAGCCAATACATAGACCGCACTCGGGATGCACACCGCCCCCATTTTAAACAGGATCTTGATATCCCGTTCAACAAAAGCCAGACACACTGCAGTCACCGCCATCAGGATGGACACCAGGAACACGGCTATGGAGCTGCAGATCCCCGCCGTGATATTGACACAGACAAGCATCAGCCACAGACCCTGATTTCTCTGCCGCTTCTTGCCAATGACATCTCTCTGTTCCCTGCTCCTCTGGAGCAGCAGGAAAAGCCACAGCAATGCCGGTATCACCAGGCTGCCCGCAACAGCCTTCCCCTGCCAGGTCCTGGTCAGGAAAAAAGTTTCATTCGTATAGATTGATACATTTCCGAAGATCTGGAACACTGCCATTAAGAGCATAAAAAGCGGCAGGTTTTCTCTGCTGGCTGCTGCATCTCTGTTATCTGCCGCCCTGCCCTTTCTTGTACGGACTACACCGCTTGTCCTGCGGGCAACTATCTCCTGTCGCTTCCCCTGCCTGTCAAAAAGCAGTTTCCCCATCTCAAAGTATACGAGATACGTAAGCGGGATCAACAAAAACGGCAGTACCGTATGGGACAGGATCGTCGCATGGATATGGCTCTTCTTGGCAACAAATGCAGTCCACATGGGAAATACCGCCATCGCATGCCGGATATCCAGTCCTGTATGCCGCCCCGTTAAAGGCAGGATCGTGTACATCGTATCCGCCTGCTGGGCGATCAGCGATACCACCACATAGTAGGCATCATCTCCGTCAAAGGAGGCATACGCGGCCGCCTTATACAGCTGGAAGCCAAGCAGGAGCAGGAATAACGACCACTCGATCCGCTCCGCCCAGGACATTTCCGTCACAGACTGCTTCAGGCCCCTCCACGAGACACGCCTGAACCTTACGAGCTCCTTTATGCTTCCGGCCCTGCGGTATGCAAAATACACCCCTGCTGCGGCACACAGAATGCTAAGCGACATAAAGCAGCTGGATGCCAAAATAAAATTATCGTATCTTACAAATAATACTACCGGAATCGTCACCACCCCGAACAACGCCCACATCATGAAATAGCCCATCAGGAAGATCAGTCCGGGATTCCTCTTGTCTGCCGCCATAAGACCGGCCGGAAGCAGACCGATACAATACGGTATGATGACAAGCCATAGAAGTATACCTGCTATTTGAAACATCTGTAACCCCCATGATTCCGCCCCGCGGAATCTCAAATCGTTAATTGATCTCACGGCAATACGGCAGGCGCGCCCAGCTAACTTAATAACATTGCCCGTGAATAGCAACTACCAGTATACCATTTCATCAAGAATGGGGCAAGATGTCACTGTACAATCCTACCTGAATATGGTAGACTGTGATTATTGTTTACGGGCAATCAAAGACCCCGCTGCAAGCAGCCACTTGGCTCGTTGCTCGCAGGAATAACAGTTAGTTAAGACAGTGCACAGCGGCTGCGCATCTGGCTAACTTATTATAAACAGATCTATGCGTGAAAACCCATGGAACCGTCTCTTTCTGCGACGGTTGCAATTTTTGATACAAATGTGAGGTATTCCATGAAGAAAGTATACGTTATCGGCGCTGGGCCAGCGGGTCTGACCGCCGCTTATGAACTGTTAAAGCAAAGCAATGCGTATGAAGTTACCGTCCTGGAAGAGAGCAGTTCCATGGGCGGTATCTCCAAGACCGTCAATTATAAAGGCAACCGCATGGATATGGGCGGCCATCGTTTCTTCTCCAAGGTACCGGAAGTCAACGAGTGGTGGAACAACATGCTGCCCCTGCAGGGTGCCCCCACCTATGACGATATCGTTCTACAGCGCGAGATGACGCTCACGCCCGGCGGCCCCGACCCCGAGAAGGAAGACCGTGTCATGCTGCGCCGCCACAGAGTGTCTCGTATTTATTTTAAACAGAAATTTTTTGATTATCCCATATCCTTTAAACCGGAAACTTTCATCAACATGGGATTTATCAACACGATCCAGGCCGGCTGCAGTTATCTCACCTCCGTGATCCACAAGCGTAAGGAGCACTCATTGGAGGATTTCTACATCAACCGCTTTGGCCGCAAGCTGTATTCCATGTTCTTTGAATATTACACCGAGAATCTGTGGGGACGCCACCCCAGCGAGATTGCCCCGGATTGGGGAGCACAGCGCGCCAAGGGACTGTCCATTGCCGCTATCGTGAAAGATATCTTCTCCAAGATGATCCCCGGCAAGAAGAATCGGGCCGTGGAGACTTCGCTGATCGAAGAGTTCAGCTATCCGAAACTGGGCCCCGGCCAGCTGTGGGACGTGACCGCGGATGAGATCCGCAAACTGGGCGGCACGATCCTCACCGATTGTCTTGTGACCAAGCTTCACAAAGATGCTGACAACCGTATTACCTCCCTGACCTATGTCAATGACGGCAGGGAAGTTACCGTGGAAGGTGATATCTTTATCTCTTCCATGCCCGTCAAGGATCTGATCGCCGGTATGAACGATGTACCGAAGCGGCCTGCCGAAATCGCCGCCGGCCTGCCCTATCGCGATTACATGACAGTGGGACTCCTGCTGCCGAAGCTGAACTTGAAGAATAAGACGAAATTAAAGACCATCGGCAATATAGTTCCCGACTGCTGGGTCTATGTCCATGACCGTGACGTGATGCTGGGCCGTTTCCAGATCTACAACAACTGGTCTCCTTACATGATCAAAGATCTGGAGCATACCATATGGATCGGTCTGGAATATTTCTGTTTTGAAGGGGATAAATACTGGACCATGTCCGATGAGGACTTTACGAAATTCGCGGTTGATGAGATCGTGCGCATGGGACTGATCGACTCTCCTGCAGACGTGATGGATTCCCATGTAGAACGCGTTAAGAAGGCTTATCCCGCCTACTTTGACACCTACAAAGATATCAATACACTGGTGGACTACTTAAAGACTATCGACAATCTTTATTGTGTGGGCCGCAACGGCCAGCACCGCTATAACAACATCGATCATTCCATGGTCACATCCTTCGAGACAGTTAAGAATATCATTAACGGTGTTAAGAGCAAAGATAATATCTGGAATGTCAATACGGAGAAAGTTTACCACGAGGAGAAGTCATAAGCGACTTCTCCTTCGCATATATAGTTGGTTTGCCGCCACCACTGCCAGGCTGACCACCAGCACGAAATAGAAATTGATCCCTCTGGTCACATAGAGTGACGGCATCAGATATTCTCCCGTAAAAATACCGGCGAACACACTTCTGTACATGACCTCCGTGATCCCCTGTGCCCCCGGCACCGGCAGCATATCCACGGCGATATAGACCGAAGCCTGCAGCAGCATGACCGTCAGGGCATCCTTCCCCTCCAGAGAAAATCCAAGATAAATGATCCATGTCAGCACAAATACACTGGCTCTTTGCACGAACGTAAAGACGCAGACCATAAGCACTTTTCCCTTGTGCTGCAGAAGAAAGCGCACTGCGCCCTGGTAACCGTCTATGAATTGTTGTATCTTCACCTGCCTTGTCTCGGATCTTTTCAGGATCCTGACACGTACAAGCAGTTTCTCGATCCCGGAAAGCAACCGCTTCATGGTCTCCGGCGCCAGCATCACTGCCAGCAGCATCAGCACCAGGATCGTATTCAAGGCAAGTCCCAGCAAAAAGAGCGGAAAATATTCCTCCAGGTACCCCCGCAGCGGCCTGTAGCAGAACACCAGCGTTCCGATGCCGATCAGCACCAGGACCAACTTATAGATCAGCGCCACCGTCATCAGTACCACCGATGATTCCGAAAGGCGATTGCCGTCCTTACTCATATAATAAAGCTGCATCGGCTGGCCGCCCGTAGCCGAGGGCGTGATACCCGAATAGAAAAATCCGATAAAGGAATAGCAGATACACCGCCCAAGACTGCTATGCCCGTTCAGGGAACGCAGCAGATAGAAGATCATGATCCCTTCCGCGCTGACGAAAAACAGAGCCACCGCCATCGCTGCACACAGAGACAACGGTGAAAGCCTCAAAAGCGCATGTCCGATCTGCCCCATATCCTGTCCATGGAAGATCGTATAGAAGGACAATGCCATCACCGCCAGGAAAAAAGCCCCCTCCAGGACTCTTCTCCTGCTGATCGTTATTCCTTTTGTCCGGTTCTGGCTAACCTCCATATGCCACCACCCTTTCCGCTGCTCCCGTACCATACAATATGCGCAGCCTTCTCTCCATATCCGCATCTACCTGAGCAGCGCCAGCCGGCAGTACCGGCATATGCTGTCCGTCTGTCTCCGTTCGTCCTTGCATCTTGGCTGCCATCGCTACCGTTTCTGCCGCCTCTCCGGCTACAAACTCCGCCAGACTTCCCTCATAGACTACCCTTTTATATGGATACTGACAGAAATCCTTCGGCGTCACCAGCGAAAAATGTTTATCCGCGATCCTGATCTTATATTCTTCCAGGAGCCGTGCTATATACGAAGAACAGGTATACTGATCCTTCAGATAAAACGGCCGGCCAAGGGCAATGAACGGCAGCCCCGGCACCGCATAATGGTAATGGAATCTCCTGGCATAATCCCGCCGCAGCCGTTCCCTGATCCCTGCTTTCTGCGCCGCACTGCACTCCAGTTCGCAGACCTGGTACACCGCCGTCGGAAAAGCCCGCAAGATCTTCTTCTTGTCTTCTCTCTCAAATCCGGCAAACCAGGGCACCCGCGGATTGCGCCGTCCGAAACTGTAAGCTTCCTCCAATCCTGCGTCCATGCCAAGTACCACATGAATATATCTCTGTCTCAGGAACCGCCTGATCACCGCCGCGAAGATTCCAGGCGTATCCACCATGGCAATATATATATGCTCCATATGCCCATCCCTTCTATCCTTGTCGCTTTCTTTGTTACTTTCTTTGTTACTTTCTTTATTGCTTTTACTATCTTCTTTATTGCTTTTACTTTTTCTTAATTGCTTTTACTACTTTCTTTGTTGCTTTTACTACTTTCTTTGTCGCCGCCCCTGCCGCGCTTCTTATTCTTCCGCCCGCTCTCCTGTCATTGGAACTGGTAGATCTTCCTCGCCGCCCGGTACCCGCTCTTGGTGAGCATGCCACCCACTTTTCCCGGCAGATATGTCAATCCGCTCAGGGTGGTATATTTCAGACGAAAATAAAGCCTGGCATTTTCTTCCTTGATCCCTCTCCAAAGCTGTCTTCTCTTACTATATGCCTCCTGCGAATTGATCAGAATCAGATGGATGGACGAGATCGCCATCATGATCGATATATTCCGGCACATATATTCCGCCAGTTTCGGATAGATTTCCTTTACCTCGTTTAAGTCCACACATTTAGAGACGATCTCCGTCACCAGGATCTGCTGGTCTATCCTGCTCATCAATACCTTCTCATTGACAGACTGGTCCTCCCTGCCGATATAGTAATGATACAGGTCGATGTTCATATAATAGATATGTTCCACGAACGGCAGCGGCTGATAAGCAAAGATATTATCCACATAAAAAGTGTGCTCCGGCAGGACAACTCCACTCCTCCGCAATACTTCCGTCCGAAAGATCAGCGCGTGCATGATCAAATACTGCGATGCATGGAATCTGCCAATCTCGTTCCAGTCACACATCTGCTCGACCGGAAAGACATTTGTATAGTGCATCACCCGGCTGGTTCCTTCATCCAAATGATCGTACAGATAGTTGCACACGAACAGATCAGGCACCTCACCGATCAGACGGGTTTCCTTTTTGACATAGAAGTCTTTGATCCTGCCAAGCAGCTTCGCATATGCCGTCTCATCCAGCCAGTCATCCGAATCCACCACCTTAAAATACATCCCGGAAGCCTGTTTCAGACCGGCATTGACTCCCGATCCATGTCCGCCGTTTTCCTTATGGACTGCCTTGACGATACCGGGATACTGCCGTTCATAATGATCTGCGATCTCCCCTGTAGCATCCTTCGACCCGTCATCCACGATAATGATCTCAACATCCTCTCCGCCTGGGAGCAGAGACTCGATACATCTTTCCATATAATCCTGCGAATTATAGCAGGGCACCGTAAATGTTATGTATTTCATTTTTTCCTCCATTTTTTCATTTTTCAGAAATACTTTCTGTTCCATCCTTCATAAATTTTGAGTTATCATCTGCGCAGTATGAACTCTCGATCGTAGCCGTTTGATCTTCGGCTCTCTCATTGTTTACTCTATATATCATAACGATAAAAACTTCCAGTTTTCTTCAAGTTTTTATTAAGATATT
>CAMWLJ010000103.1 GCA_947175055.1 uncultured Lachnospiraceae bacterium
TTTCATAATACCGAAACCCCTAGCAGAACGGAGGCCTTCGGGTCTCCGTTTTTATGAAAGAACAGATATATTGCTTGACAATTCAGGGATGAATAGAGAAAATGATAAATAAATAGCAGTTTAACAAGAATGATTATAGCAGAAACGGAGGAAACTATGAGAATTATCAG
Source organism: uncultured Lachnospiraceae bacterium (assembly GCA_947175055.1). Lineage (GTDB taxonomy): Bacteria > Bacillota > Clostridia > Lachnospirales > Lachnospiraceae > UBA3282. The sequence goes on from CAMWLJ010000103.1 coordinate 171, forward strand.
AGCGAAGGATTATGATGATATGAGCAGAAAGGCGGCGGCGATCATTGCATCACAGGTGATCATGAAGCCGAACTGCGTGTTGGGTCTGGCTACCGGATCTTCCCCGATCGGTACGTATGACAACCTGGTGGCGGGGTACGAGAAGGGCGATCTTGATTTTTCCGGTATAACGACCGTGAATCTGGACGAGTATAAGGGACTGCCCAGGGATAATGACCAGAGCTATTATTATTTCATGAACCATCACTTTTTCAGCAGGGTCAATGTGAATCCTGAGCGTACCTTCCTGCCGGACGGCACGGAGACTGACAGTGACAAGGCATGTCGTGCATACAATGAAGTTATTGCCAGTGTAGGCGGCATTGATCTGCAGCTTCTGGGCTTGGGGCACAACGGCCATATCGGCTTTAATGAGCCGGGTGATGTATTTGAGGCTCAGACACACTGCGTCGATCTGACAGAGACGACGATCAAGGCTAACCAGAGATTCTTTGCTTCCATAGATGATGTGCCGCGTCAGGCTTATACGATGGGGATCAAGACGATCATGCAGGCGAAGAAGGTGCTGGTGGTAGTGAGCGGCAAGGATAAGGCGGCGGCAGTCAAGGCGACCTGCTTCGGACCGATCACACCCCAGGTACAGGGTTCTATTCTGCAGCTGCATAATGATGTGACGATCGTAGCAGACGAAGCGGCGCTGTCGGAGATCTAAGAGTTGAAATGCCTGTTTTTGTATGTATCAGAAATGTTATAAGGCGACATAAATAATATAGACTCTTGGAAAGGAGAATCATCTCATGATCATTAAAAATGCCAGTGTATATACAGAAGATGGAATATTTCTGGAAAAGGATATATATATAGAAGGAAACCGTTTCGTGGACTGTGCGGAGAAGGTCAGTGATAAGAAGGAGATCGACGCCAGCGGCTGTGTGGCGATCCCGGGGCTGACAGATATTCACTTCCATGGCTGTATGGGCCAGGACTTCTGCGATGGTACAAGAGAGGCCATCGACACGATGGCGGCTTATGAAGCATCGGTAGGTGTGACCAATATCGTACCGGCGACCATGACGCTTTCTGAGGAGATGTTACAGGGTATCTGCAGTACGGCTAAGGCATATGCGGAAGAGGGAGAGAAGGAAGACCGAGCACACTTCCATGGGATCAATATGGAAGGGCCTTTCTTATCTATGGCAAAGAAAGGTGCGCAGAACGGTGAGTATATCCACAAACCGGATATCGACATGTTTGACAGATTGAATGAAGCGTCCGGCAACCGGGTGAAACTCTTGGCCATTGCGCCTGAGGAAGAGGGTGCCATGGAGTTGATCGAGAAGCGGCATGACCGGACAGTGATGTCGGTTGCTCATACTTGCACCGATTATGACACTGCTGTCAGAGCTTTTGAGAAGGGTGCGAGCCATGTGACACATTTGTACAATGCTATGTATCCCTACACTCACAGGGCACCCGGCCCTATCGGCGCGGCGGCGGACATCCAGAAGGTAGAGGTAGAGTTGATCTGCGACGGCGTGCACATTCATCCTTCCGCGGTCAGGACTACCTTTAAGATATTCGGGGATGACCGGGTTATCCTGATCAGTGACAGCATGCGCGCTACGGGATTGGAAGACGGTGATTATACTTTGGGCGGGCAGGCAGTGAAGGTGACAGGCAGCCTGGCTACACTTCATGACGGTACGATCGCCGGTTCTGTGACGAACCTGCTAGACTGTATGCGTACCGCGGTGCTGAAGATGGGTATTCCGCTTGCGTCTGCTGTGAAATGTGCGGCAGTCAATCCTGCGAGATCCGTCGGCATCTACAACGAGCACGGCAGCATTACGCCCGGCAAGGTGGCGGATGTGGTCCTGCTTAAGAAGGACGGGTTGACATTACAGAAGGTGATCCTGGCAGGAAAACCGTTGTCGTAAGTAAAGAGCGATCATAGAATGAGTTCCCGGACTGCCGGTGTGCAGCCTTGCGGGGACTCATTTGGTTTTGCTTGTCTTTTTCCGACTGTTCTTATAAAATATATTGAAATGGACGTATACGCAGAATGTGTTGTGGATATGGGAGAGAAGTTTTATGACTAAGCATGTGGAATTTGATAAGAATGGGTTTGACATATTGCGTTATGCTGCGGCATTGAGTGTCATGTTTCTACATTATTCCAGTTATATGATGATCTTGTCGGAGAATCTGTCTGTCCGGGGTGCTGCGGTCATGGATGGGATCAGGCGCTGGGCCTTATTGTTTCCGGGGGTTGTCATATTGTTTGCCATGAGCGGATTCCTGATTTCGGCTTCCTTTGAGCGGGTGGGGAGCAGGAAGGAATTTTTCTTCCGGCGTGTCCTGCGTATGTATCCGGAGCTGTGGATCTGTACGATCGTCAATTTGGCGGTTGTCTGCATTGTGGTTCCGAAGCTGTTGGATAAGGGTGTGATCTTCTGGGTTCTGACGCAGATCGTTGGAATCGCAAATACGCCGGAATGCTTGAGGACATTTGGCACCGGTAGTATCAACGGCGCGCTTTGGACCGTCTTCACGGAGATACAGCTATACATCGTTCTGGGGATAGTGTATTCTTACTTGAAGAAAATGAAGACAGGATGCTGGGCGGTATTTCTGGCGATACTCGTGGTCGCCAATGTTGCCTGTGGCATACTTACACAGAATTTGGACGGAATTATGCCTAAATTGATAGAAAGAGTGTTTCTTCCCTATGCGCTTTGGTTTTTTATAGGTGTTTTTTGCTATCAGAAACGCAGGAAGATACTGCCGGTCTTAAGAAATGCCAGCTTACCGATGGTGATCGCTTATCTGGTGATCAAATCTTTTCCAGTGGAATTGCCTGGATATTATGCGGATATTGCGACGGGAATCCTGCTTCCTTTTGCCGTGATCGGAGGTGGCTACTGTCTTCCGCGGATACGATTAAAGCCAGATCTTTCCTATGGAATGTTTCTGTATCATTGGATCGTTTTGAATCTTATGGTGCATTATGATCTTATCAATAAACTGCAGTGGCCTTTGGGAGTGATGCTGTATGTGTCCGGTACCGTGATCGCGGCCGCGGTTTCCTGCAAATTGGGCAGAGCTCTGCAAAAACTTTTCCTTAATTTTTTCAAAAAAATACTTGCATCTTAGAAAATCATCATGTATACTAATCATTGCTGTGGCATGATAGCTGTGAAGCGTGAGGTTGCTGCCCGTGTGGCAGGTTTTCCGTGGAGCGAATGTCAAGTTAGGAAACTGACGACAAGTCACTGTACAGACAATAGATGTCCGGCGCTGCCGGAAACAACGTGGTTAGTGTTCATGTATAATGTTATAAAACAGGACACACACGGGAGAGTGTACAGTCACCGCTTGTCGTACTTAGAACAAAAAGTGCGAAAAGGAGGCGACTTTTTTTATGGCAAGTCAAGTAATGAGAATTACACTTAAAGCCTATGATCATCAGTTGGTTGATGCATCTGCAAAGAAAATCATCGAGACAGTAAAGAAGAACGGATCTCAGGTGAGCGGCCCTGTACCGCTTCCGACTAAGAAGGAAGTAGTGACCATTCTTAGAGCGGTTCACAAGTACAAGGATTCCAGAGAACAGTTCGAGCAGAGGACTCACAAGAGACTCATCGATATCATCACACCTACACCCAAGACGGTGGATGCACTGCAGAGACTGGAGATGCCTGCAGGTGTCTATATCGATATCAAGATGAAGAACAAATAAGACCCCTACTAGGATGACCAGAAGTAAATCCCTGCGGGATTAACTTCGGAAAATTTTGCTTCGCATAAATTTTCCCGAAACCGGAAGGCGATTGACATTGGTCCGCTGTAGAGTAACAGGAGGTAAAGGAAATGAAGAAAGCTATCTTGGCAACAAAAGTCGGAATGACTCAAATCTTCAACGAAGACGGAACATTGACACCCGTTACCGTACTTCAGGCAGGCCCTTGTGCAGTGACACAGGTCAAAACGAAAGAGAATGACGGTTACAGCGCTGTGCAGGTTGGCTTTGTAGATAAGAAGGATAAGACCGTCAACAAAGACAAGAGCGGTAAGAAAGAAGTTATCCACAGACACGGCGTCAATAAGGCGCTGAAAGGCCACTTCGATAAGGCGGGCGTTTCCAGCAAGAGATATGTGAGAGAGTTGAAGCTGGAGAACGCAGAAGAGTATACACTTGGAAGCGAGATCAAGGCAGATATCTTTGCGAACGGTGACAGAGTTGACGTGTCCGCGATCTCCAAAGGTAAGGGATTCCAGGGCGCGATCAAGAGACACGGCCAGCACAGAGGTCCCATGACTCACGGTTCCAAATTCCATCGCCATCAGGGTTCCAATGGTGCATGTTCCTCACCGAGTAAGGTGTTCAAGGGCAAAGGAATGCCGGGACACATGGGTTGCGTGAGAGTGACGGTCCAGAACCTTACAGTAGTGAGAGTTGATGCGGATAAGAATCTTATCCTTGTCAAAGGTGCTGTACCGGGCCCGAGAAAAGCCTTAGTAACCATCAAAGAGACCACTAAGGTGAATGCGAAATAGTGACCTGAGTCACAGATGAAAGGAGGACCATTCAGATGGCAAACGTATCTGTTTATAATATGGAAGGCAAAGAAGTCGGCAAGATGGATTTGAATGATGCGGTGTTCGGAGTCGAGATCAATGAGCATCTGGTACACTTGGCAGTTGTTCAGACACTTGCGAACAGGCGTCAGGGAACGCAGAAGGCTAAGACTCGTTCCGAAGTTTCCGGCGGAGGCAGGAAACCTTGGAGGCAGAAAGGAACCGGTCATGCAAGGCAGGGATCCACAAGAGCGCCTCAGTGGAAAGGCGGCGGAGTTGTATTTGCTCCCGTTCCGAGAGATTACTCTTTCAAGATGAATAAGAAAGAGAAGCAGGTGGCTCTCAAATCTGTTCTTACGAGCAGAGTACAGGACAATAAGCTGATCGTATTGGATGAGCTGAAGTTTAATGATATCAAGACGAAGAAGTTTAAAGAGGTTATGGATAACCTTAAAGTAACGAAGGCTATGGTAGTGATCGGTGAACAGGACGCAAACGTGATCTGCTCCGCAAGAAATCTGCCGGCCATTTCCACTGCAGTGGCAAAGAACATCAACGTTTACGATATCCTGAAAGGTGACACGCTGGTGATCACGAAGGATGCCGTGGCAAAGATCGAGGAGGTGTATGCATAATGGCAGCGATTCAGTATTATGATGTAATCCTCAAACCGGTCATCACCGAGAAGAGTATGGCTGGCATGAGCGAGAAGAAATATACTTTCCTGGTTCATCCGGAAGCTAACAAGACGCAGATCAAGGAAGCTGTTGAGAAGATGTTCGAGGGAACGAAGGTTGCGAAAGTCAACACCATGAATCAGGACGGCAAGACGAAAAGACGTGGTATGGTTTACGGCAAGACTGCCAAGACCAAGAAGGCTATCGTACAGCTGACAGAGGACAGCAAGGATATCGAGATCTTCACAGGCCTGTAAGAACGCGATGCGTTTTTCTAAGACCAAGGGATCCTTTCCCGGGCAGTGAAGTGTAAGATAAGGTATGCGGGCCGGACAGATAAGGCTCCGCGCAAAAATCTGATAAGAAAAGGAGAAAAGATCATGGGAATCAAGACATATAACCCATATACCCCTTCCAGACGTAACATGACGGGCTCTGACTTTTCTGAGATTACGAAGAGCACACCTGAGAAATCACTCTGTACTTCTTTGAAGAAGAATGCAGGACGTAACAACCAGGGTAAGATCACAGTCAGACATCATGGCGGCGGAAGCAGAAGACTATACAGAAACATCGATTTCAAGAGAATGAAGGACGGTATTCCGGCCAAGGTGGTCGGCATCGAGTACGACCCCAATAGAACAGCCAACATCGCACTCATCTGTTATGAGGACGGCGAGAAGGCATATATCATCGCTCCAGAAGGCTTGAAAGTCGGAATGAAAGTTATGAACGGTCCCGAGGCGGAGATCAGAGTGGGCAATTGCTTGCCGCTGTCTGAGATCCCTGTAGGTACTCTGATCCACAATATCGAGTTATATCCCGGCAAGGGCGGCCAGATGGTTCGTTCTGCGGGTAACAGCGCACAGCTCATGGCGAAGGAAGGCAAGTACGCTACACTGAGATTACCTTCCGGCGAGATGAGAATGGTTCCGATCTTATGCCGTGCGACCGTAGGTACAGTCGGCAATGTAGATCACAACCTGATCAAGATCGGTAAGGCGGGACGTAAGCGTCATATGGGTATCCGTCCTACAGTCCGCGGTTCCGTTATGAACCCCAACGACCATCCGCACGGTGGTGGTGAAGGACGTGCACCGATCGGTCGTCCTGGTCCGAGCACACCTTGGGGCAAACCTGCACTTGGCTTGAAGACGCGTAAGAAGAAGAAAGCGTCCAACAAGCTGATCGTAAGAAGAAGAGACGGCAGATCCATCAAATAAAAGGCATAAAGAGGTTCGGGGTGCCCGGGATACTTGGCCCCAAGATCTAAAGTATGCCTGACATGAAGATTTCCAAGGTGCGAAAACGCACCTTAAGAAAATCTGCATCATGTTTGGAAGAAATCACGGATAATTCTTCCATAGGTTGTGAGAACAGAGAGAAAATTAGGAGGTTTGAAATGGCTAGATCACTGAAAAAAGGACCATTTGCAGATGCGAGCTTACTGAAGAAAGTAGACGCACTTAATGCGTCGGGACAGAAGCAGGTTATTAAGACCTGGTCCCGTCGTTCTACTATTTTTCCTTCCTTCGTAGGACATACATTTGCGGTTCATGACGGAAGAAAGCACGTACCGGTATATGTTACAGAGGATATGGTTGGACACAAACTCGGTGAGTTCGTGGCGACCAGAACTTATAGAGGACATGATAAGGACGAGAGAAAGTCCAAAGTTCGCTAATTTGAAAGGAGGTTTTCATCTATGGCTAAAGGACATAGATCCCAGATAAAAAGAGAAAGAAATGCGAACAAAGATACAAGACCTTCAGCTAAGTTGTCTTATGCAAGAGTGTCTGTACAGAAAGCGTGTTTCGTATTGGATGCTATCAGGGGCAAAGATGTGACGACGGCCCTTGCGATTCTGGAATACAATCCAAGATATGCATCGAGTATCATTAAGAAGTTGCTTCAGTCCGCGATCGCGAATGCGGAGAACAACAACGGCATGAATGTGGAGAATCTTTATATTGCAGAATGTTATGCAAATAAAGGACCGACCATGAAGAGAATACAGCCGAGAGCACAGGGCAGGGCGTACAGGATCGAGAAGAGAATGAGCCACATCACAGTCGTGCTTGATGAAAGATAGGATCATAAAGGAAGGAGAACAACATGGGACAGAAAGTTAATCCACACGGCTTAAGGGTCGGTGTTATTAAAGAGTGGGATTCCAAATGGTATGCTGATGCTGAGTTTTCCGATTTTCTGGTAGAAGACTACAACATCAGAACATTCTTAAAGAAAAAATTGTACAGCGCCGGTGTTTCCAAGATCGAGATCGAGAGAGCGTCTGACAGAGTGAAGGTTATCATCTACACCGCAAAGCCGGGTGTTGTGATCGGTAAAGGCGGCGCAGAGATTGAAGTGACCAAGAAGGAACTTTCCAAGTTAACAGACAAGAAGGTTCTTGTAGATATCAAAGAGATCAAGAGACCTGACAGAGATGCACAGCTCGTTGCAGAGAATATTGCACAGCAGCTGGAGAACCGTATATCTTTCAGACGTGCTATGAAGTCCTGCATGGGCAGAACCATGAAGGCAGGCGCTATGGGTATCAAGGCAGCTGTAGCCGGACGTCTGGGCGGTGCGGATATCGCGCGTACAGAGTTCTACAGCGAGGGAACCATCCCGCTTCAGACGCTGAGAGCAGATATTGACTATGGATTTGCAGAGGCAGACACCACTTACGGTAAGCTGGGTGTCAAAGTATGGATTTACAAAGGCGAGGTACTTCCTACAAAATCTAACGCGGAAGGGAGCGATAAATAATGTTAATGCCTAAAAGAGTAAAACGTCGTAAACAGTTCCGTGGATCTATGAGCGGTAAAGCTTCCCGCGGTAATACGATCACTTATGGTGAATACGGTATTGTGGCAATGGAGCCGTGCTGGATCAAATCGAACCAGATCGAGGCAGCGCGTATTGCCATGACACGTTATATTAAGCGTGGTGGTAAAGTTTGGATCAAGATTTTCCCTGACAAACCTGTAACATCAAAACCGGCAGAAACACGTATGGGTTCCGGTAAGGGTACCCTGGAATACTGGGTAGCGGTTGTTAAGCCCGGACGCGTAATGTTTGAAATCGCAGGAGTATCTGAAGAGGTGGCGAAAGAAGCGTTACGTCTGGCAACACATAAGCTTCCATGTAAATGTAAAATTGTTTCTAAAGCAGACTTGGAAGGCGGTGTATCTAATGAAAACTAATAAGTTTGTAGAAGATTTAAAGAATAAGTCAGATGTAGAATTAGCGCAGGCGCTGGTTGATGCGAAGAAAGAACTTTTCAACCTGAGATTCCAGAATGCGACGAATCAGCTGGACAATACGGCAAGGATCAAGGATGTTAGAAGGAACATTGCCAGGATTCAGACAGTGATCACGCAGAAGGCAAAAACAATAAATTAGGCAACAGTGCTGTAAGAATTGCAAAGCAATTCTTGCGATTTCAGCTTACTGAAATCATAGGAAAGGAGAATCGATCGTGGA
>CAMWLJ010000104.1 GCA_947175055.1 uncultured Lachnospiraceae bacterium
AACATGCGCATGCTTTAAGATCGGACTTAAAGGCTTATAGATGACCAGCGTGACCGCAGAGGCTGCCACACTCTTGATGATATTGATCGGGGCCACCGCAAAACATACAAAACTGGTGATGCTGTTGATATTTCCGTTGATCTCAGCCCCCGCCGCAATGATAGCCTCAAGAGGCATACCGAAAAGCTTGGAGAAGGCCGGCAGCAGATACACACCGTTAAAGGCCGTTCCGAATACCGTCATCACCAAAGACCCTGCCAGACAGGCGAGCATCGCATTTTTCCTTGTCTTCTTAAACATATAGATGATGGAAGCCGGCAGCACCAGACTGCAGCCGATCACGAAATTAGCCAGATCGCCCACGAAAGCCGTGCTCGTTCCCTTCACGACCAGTTTCAGCAGGATCTTGCAGAATTCAATCATCACGCCTGCCACCGGCCCGAAAGCAAAGGCTCCCACCAAAGCCGGAATCTCACTGAAGTCCAGCTTGTAGAACCCGGGCGCCAGAAACAGCACCGGGAAGTCAAAGATATGTAAGATCATCGCCAGCGCCGAAAACAGACCGATCATGGTGATCTTCCTGGTGCTTAGGATCCGCTCCGTAATACCGTCCCTCTTATACACATACTTCTCAGCCGCGTAAGCAATGGCAAACAATCCCACTGCCACCCCTGCACATACCAACACAAACACAACATTGTCCGCAATACTCTGTAATAATCCGTTACCCATTCTCTTCTTTCTCCTTTCCTGCCTGACGGAAAAAGTTCTAAAAAATCCCCGGAACATAAGCTCCGGGGATCATAGACAAGGCAAACAATACGACACACAGCCTTAACATGCATGTGCCACACTGTCATTTCTTCTCTCATCCAGACTTTACTGTCGGTTTTGGAATCTCACCAAATCAGCTGCTGCAGTTTCACATGGTACCGAATGATGTATCATCGATACTGAAGCAGGTCGCGGACTATACCGCCGGTAGGGAATTGCACCCGACCCCGAAGAACTTTTTCTTTGATTAAATTGTAATTATTATGTCCTATGAGATGCCTGAACGGACAAATCAGATATCCCACGAAAATCAGTATACACCGTGACCTGTCTGAATGCAAGCAAATTTTAAAACTTATATGCCCTTTCCTCTTGCCCCTCCCCTTAAATCCATGGTACAATTAACTATCTTATAAATATTTTTATAAGAAAAAAAAGTAGATAGGAGAGGGAGATATGAGACGACGAAAACACAGGGCATGTGCAATATTACTATGCGTAGTATTGACCATATCCAACATTCTGTCCGCGGGTATGCCGGTATACGCAAGTACACCGAATCCGGGAACAGACAACGCAGATACCGCCTATACAGACGAGGCTGTATCACCGACAACAGCGGATCAGACGCCAGACCGGCCTGATTCTGCCGATGCTGCAGACAATGGGGAGGAACCCGGCAATGCTTCCGATTCTGAAGACAACGCCGAGGGAAACACCCCTGCACCGGATGACAATCCGACATCCGCTGATCAGCCGGACGCTGACCCGTCCCCCGATACAAATGATGAGACCGGTGACAATACGCCTCCTGGCACAGACGATGAGACCGGTGACAACACGCCTCCTGGCACAGGCGATGAGACCGGTGACAACACGCCTCCTGGCACAGACGATGAGACCGATGACAGTACGGCTCCCGGCACTGGCGATGAGACCGATGGCAGTACGACTCCAGTCACGGGCGAGGACGATGCCGACACTGACTTAGATGCTGCCGACACTACTGCACCTGACGAAGAAGACACCACGGCCAAAACCGACGGACAGACGGATCAAAACCCGGAATATCCGACTACGTATCCTTCCGGGTTTTACCTGAACGATATTACCATAACACCCAGAAGCTATTCTATAGATCTGTCAGCAATTCTTGAGATCAACTCTGAGCTGGTTGATTGGAACATGGTCTATGCCCCCTACACCACCAGCGAAGAGGCGGCATGTGCTGCTTTCACCAATAACCTGAAAATACTATATACGACCGACGAAAATGCTGCACAAAACTTTTATAAAGAGACGGCAGAAATAACGTCTGCGGATCTGAACAGCAGCACATTCAGTATTTCTGATTTTGAATCTGATGAGCCGGACGAAAAGGATCTGAACATTTTTGGCATATCAGGAACTTTCCGTGGTGATGGCGGCAGCAGCCTTACACCGTCTACCACTTACCACTACCGCCTTGCATACTATTACAACAACAAGTATTCCTTCCTGACAGCGCCGGCATCCTTGACTACAGCGGAAGCCACAACCGAATCTTCTGTAACCATCAAAGATTTTGTAATAGAAGAGATCGGTTATCAACAGGCAATGCTTGTCTGGACAATAGATAATCCGAATAACGAGGAAATATCCGATATTACGCTGCTCCTCACAGACGGTAAGGAAAATGGTCAAAGTACCAATATAACTGCCTATCCAAACTATGATGATAACACCAAATACTATGTGAATGCCCAGATCGAAGACTGGGTAGCAGATGCCACGGTAACCTACGCAACAATCATCAACGGTGCGGCTGCCACCCTGCGGTCAACCACACTTCCGTTGAAACTCCAGGATATCGAAGACGCAGAGATCACTTTATCAAAAGCCCAGGCAGGATCCAGCAGTTTCCGGACACTGCTGCAGATTTCCCCCTGTTACCCCATCGACAGTGGGTACAGCTTCAATCTGCATTACTGGATCAAAGGGGAAACAGAATCGAAGTCACAGTCCGGTTATATTTCCGTGCAAGAGAACCAGACAACTGCATCCGGTATGCTGACCCTGAACAATCTTACCGCCGGTACCGCGTACGAATATTATATCGAACCGCTCGGCAGATTGGGCAAAAGAAGCGCCCCTTTTGCGGCGCTTGGATCAAAAGAGCAGCCGCTCTCTTTTACCACGACAGGGATCACAACCTATGAAGACAGCGACTTCCCGGATGAAATATTCAGAAACTATATTAAAACGCAGATTGGTATAAAAGAATCCGACCAGATCACCAGCGATAAGCTGGAAAATCTGACCCATATTGAGTTAGATCACGCTTTAGAACCTTCTTACGGAGATATCAAATCAATAAAGGGGATTGAGTATCTCAAAAATCTTACTGATATCTCTTTTTCTGGCCATGCGATCAGCGAGGGAGCAGACGGTGTCAGCAGCTTAACCGGCCTGACCACTATCCATTTATCAGATAATGATCTTGTCAGCCTGCCGGACCTGTCAAAACTCACACTCTTGGAACATGCCAACTTTGAACGCAATAAAATTGCTGCAGATACGATCACCAACGATAAGCTGCCGACTTCTTTTTTGACCCAGGATCCGCGTTGGTGCTCCACTACGAGAAACAGTCAGAGAGGAGAAATCACGCTCACCATCGCTCCGGAATACTATCAGTCCGGCAGCGCAAGACCTTTTATTTGCAAAATAACCGGATTAAAAAGCAATTACTACAGAGAATATATCCTTTCTCTCACCATAAACGGTATAACAGTCTATTCACCCAGCGGATATGATTTCTACGACTTATTTTATATTGAAGATATTCTAAAGGACAGTTCCGGCGCTGACTCCGGCATCACGGTGAATGATGGAACTTCTTATGAGACAGTAGTCTCCCTGAAAGACATTTACGGCAAGATATGGCTGGAGCAGTCCGTCACTGTCAAATTTACATCAGCCAGCAGTCCGAAAGCCGAGACACGTTATATTCGGGCAAATGCATCATCTGCCAATATTCAGATTGCAAATATCCCGGCTTCCTACAATGAGGATACCGTTAAAAGTGTTGATTTGAAGGACCAGGATGGCAACACTGTCGGAAGCGCCTCTTCCTCTGAGTCATACTTTTATTCCAATCGTTACAATCCATATGAGGATACTTTCGGCAGCAGCAGCCTTCCTGAATCGATAGAAGGGTATTCTCAAACGCTCAGTACGACAATCTATTTCTCCAAATATCTGTCCGGCGGAGACTACAGCGCTGTCATCACCCTCACGGATGGAACCAGTTCCACGCATGAAAAGGCCGTACATGTAGATGACACTGCCGTTTTGAAATCGCTCAATGCCGCAAACGATTGGTCCTACGATAATTTCGGAGACTATGTGTATGTGACCGTTTCGGGCGCCAATATCGACCCCGCAAAGGTACATCCAGTATTCTACGACGGGGACACCATACTTACCAGATATGTGAGCAGTACAATTGAATATAATCGTGAACGCGCCACCTATAAACTGGAAAAGCTAGAAAAAGATGTTTACTGGAATTTTGGCCGCCATACTTATTTCTTTAGATTCGAGGGCGAATCCGGATACAATTTCATCGATCTTGTGAAAGAGAAACAGATTTCTCTGTCTCTCTTCTCTGCTGCCCATGACTTTGTCACCTTCGAGCACTATAATTACAAAAAGGGAGCATACGAAGTCAAGACAGATTCCTCGATAGAGGACGGAACAAATGTTACGGTCACTGTCTACGACAAACCCCAAAATAACAGCAGCAGAAAAAAGGTGGCCTCCGCGACCGCCGCGGTAAAGGATCATCTGCTGTCCTTACAGTTTATTGATACAGACAATCAAAGCTATGCTCCGCCAAGAAACTCTAACGCTTATTTCAACTACAGCTATACCGACGCTTCCGGCAGAAAACAGAACTTTGATCACACAAATACCAACGTGAAATGGTACAACTACAGTGTCGGTCCAACTACTGGTACACCCACCTATGCCGATACGGTCGTTTATCAGGAAGCGCCTCTGACCCAATTATCAATGAGCCTCTATGTCCCGGCCAACATGCCGGATTCCGGCCAGGATATTGTCGCACAGATCGGCGATACAACTATAACACTGGCTAAGGAGACTGATGCTCCTGAAAGATATAACAAATATACCGGTGTATGGAAACAATCTCCCGGTCTTGCTGAAGGCGTCTACCGTATACGCTACATGCAGGGCGATACCACCCTGTATTCACAGACTTTATACGTCTATGACAACGCCAGATTCTACATGCAGAATCAATGGATGGGCACATGGACGGACAAAGACGGGAAAACCGATGTCTATGTATCTTTTTCCTCGGAACAGATGGAGGGCATCTATATTCACAAATATAACGGCAAAGTAAGCAATGCCGACGCGCTTGCATACTGGAAGGACAATGGCTATCAGCTGGAAATCTTCGACCGGCTCGGAAATCAGATCACAGGCTTTCATGCAGTGGATGCCCGCTGGTACGACGGGACTTTCAATCTCTACCTGCGCGGACTGTCTCTGGAATATACGGGCTATTACGCCAAGATAACCAAAGATACAAAACCAGGCATCGTGCTTAACAGCGGAAAAATCTACTATACGACAGCCTATGAAGCCAACGAAACATACGGTCAGTGGAGCACCGTCAGCGGCAACAATATCTGGTTTAATGAAAATTCTAACTGCAACGCCTATGTGGCCGTCGGATCTTATTCCTATCCGGTCTCGGTCACGGTCACAAAACCGTATGACACAGATGTCATTAAAACCTTTACGGCAGGCAGCGCTACAAACCAGAGCAGCCTCCTGTATTATTTCACAGAGGACGACCTGCAGGGTCTGGATGCGGACGAAGCATACCGCATTACAGCCGCCTGCGCTGACGGCAGCGTCGCGATCACAACCGGTTACCTTGCAGTCTACACACAGAAAGGTCCTGTAGTACATGCGACCGGCATCACGCTAAGCAAAAAAGCGCTCAATATGCAGATCGGACAGAAAGAGACGCTGACAGCAACGATCACGCCGGCCAATACTACCAATAAGACCGTTACCTGGTCCAGCAGTGACAACGCCGTAGCAACGGTCGATGCACAGGGCTGTATCACAGCTGTCAGCGCAGGGGAAACCCTCATCACTGCCACCACCGAAAACGGTAAAAAGGCCGAGTGCAGAGTCATGGTATTCAACTATCAGTTGAGCGATACCTCCTTAACCTTTGACCTGTCCTCGAAAGAAAGTAAAACACTGAAAGTATCCGACGGTACAAACGATATCAGCAGCCGCGTCACATGGAGTACCACCGATGAAAGCGTCGCAGTCGTATCCGGCGGTGTGGTAACCCCCGTAGGCGCCGGCAGTGCAGTCATACTGGCCGCTGTCAAGGACGGCCCGACCCTGGAATGTGCAGTGACCGTAAGCCGGAATGAATTGACCTCTGTCACTTTAAACAGTGAAAGCTGTACGCTGTATGTTGATTCCAAAGGACAGCCGGTCACGGACGAAACCGGAAACCAGACGGCTCAGATGCCGGGCAGTAAACAGCTCAGACTGTACTTTACACCCAGTGATACCACGGCAGTTAAGGAGATCCAATGGATTTCCTCAAATGAAGCTGCTGCCACCGTCACAGCTGCCGCCGCAGATCCTAAGACGGCGACAATCACGGCACATGCCGCCGGAAACGCTGTCATCACTGCCACGATCACTACCATAGACGGCAAGGAACTGAAAGCAGAATGCAAAGTGACCATAAAGACAGCTACCACGGCTGGCGACTTACCGGAAACACTTCCTACGGTATACGCTCTGACCAACGAGCAGTTCACCCTGAAGGATGTCTCACTTCCCGACGGCTGGACATGGAAATATCCGGAAACCTCTCTGGCACCGTTTGCCGGCATGCAGACGAAAGCTTTTATCGCACAATACACGACAGCGGAAGGGGCACTCCCTTACGAAGCAGCGCTTCCCGTAGCGCTCGGCACCGTGAGCGGCCTTGCCGTCTCTGCCGACCGCAATACGATTCATAAGAATGCCGTCTCCACTCTCTCAATTTTGTGGCATATAAACGGCAGCAGAGAATCTTTTGACGATACCTATATGGCAGCTTACGCAGATAAGGTAGCCTGGAGCATTGACAAGGCATCCGTAGCATCCTTATCCTCCACGAAAGGAACAACCGTAACCCTGACTGCCCTTAGCGCCGGCAAGGCAGTCGTCAAAGCCGAAGCGGAATTCAAGAACGGAAAAACCTATAAAGCACAATATAAGATAACCGTTACAGACGGCGATATCGCCGAGATCCAGATAGTCTCCATCGATCAGTTCACGCAGGAGGCAGACCATGATCCGGCCCTCTACCGCCTGAACACGAGCGATCCGTCCGTCAAAGATCCGACTGACAGTATCCTTCATGTAACGGCCACAAACAGCACGAAACTGACGGTTAAAAGCAGCAACACCAAAGTGATCCGGACCGGTAAGGTCACTGCCAGGGGCAGCGCCGACAGCACGGGTACGGCATATGATATCCCGCTCACGATAAATGCGCCCGGCAGGACCAGGATCACACTGACGGCAAACGACGCCTCCAGAACACAGAAAGAGATCTGGCTGGATGTGACCGATGCCAAACCCAGTATCAGTGAGGACCTTATCACGATAAATCTGCAGAAGACAGAAGGAACCACCTTCTTCCTGTATCCGAATACAGGCTATGAGAATGACGAGCAGTGTCCGGTCCTTGGCGGAAGCGATGCTGACAGGTTTACGCTGACAGCCCTTGGCAGCACAGACGGCAGTGCCGCCCGCAACGGCTATATCATAGCAGCAAAATCAGGCACACTTACGGGAAACTATAAGCTGAGCTTAAGCGGCAGCTGCAAGACGGTGACAGACGGTAAGTCCTATCCCTATACCGATGTGGCATTTACCGTCAAAGTGGTAGATCAGACGCCGAAATACAAACTGAGACAAAAAAATAAGGTAAATCTGTTCTTCTCGGATTTTGAAAGTCCGTTGGAAATTACGACAGACGAGACCTTACGGGATATCAAAGCAGCGGACGACAGCAGTGACTTCACCGTTGTCAAACAGGAAGAAGGCTACTTCCTAAGAGCCAAAGAGGCAAACCTCGGCACAAACTGCAACAAGAAACTGAAACTGACCCTGCAGTTTGAGGGCTATCAGGATATTACGGCAAACTACACCGTAAGCGTCGAAAAGAAGGCGCCGAAGACTACGATCAGTGCCAAATCGGTAACACTGTATCCTTCTGTCGGACTCGTCGCAGCACAGATTGATCCGAAAGTGATTCCGCCGGCCGGATATGCTTCTATAGATACGAATATAAATCTTGATCCCGCTGCAAAAGAAAAAGGACTGGGCCTGACCGTAGCGGAAGAAAAAATGTGGATTACGGCAAACGGCATCAGCCAAAACACAACGATCAAGACCAAGCTAATTTTAAGTAATACCCTGTGGGCAAACGACCTCACTATCCCGCTCACTGTCAAGATCAACATGGGCAGGCCAACCGTAAAATTGCAGAACAAATCTTTGCAGCTTAACACCAACAAAGCTTTTATGCATTACGATATGGCTTCCACCGAAGTTATGTGGAAGGACGGAGCGAAATTCTTCCCTGCAGGCGTAAGCGTCAGTGCGGTGGATGCGAAGGCACAGAATATCATCAACAGCGGCATCGTATTTGCCTTCGACCGGACAGAAAATACAATCATTGCAAAACTGAACAATACCACTGTCGCAAAAGGTAATTACAAGTTTAAAGTAAACGTAAAGGTGACAGACACGGTGACGATCAGCACGCCTCTCACCGTCAAAGTTGTTGATACGGCAGCAGATAAAT
>CAMWLJ010000105.1 GCA_947175055.1 uncultured Lachnospiraceae bacterium
CCATCGGCACATTCGGAAAAAACTGCTTCTTGATCTCTCCTTCCGCCCGGAATACGTCCTCCTTCTGGATCAGCCTGTCCGAAGAAATATAGACGCGCAAAAAATCTTTCCGCTTCGTAGACGAAACCTTCTCCACTGTGACCTGCTCGAACAGATCACGCAATCCCGTATCCAGTTTTAAAGAAGGAAACACTTCAAAGAATTTCTTACCCATCTATACTAAATATTCCTTTCCTAAGTATTCAATATACCCACTCGTACTCTGCTGCCGCTTCATCACAGTCACCATACCTCACAGAAAGTACACTCTCTTTGCATTCGCACAAACATATCCAATTATTCGTAGATAACGTTCCATGGCATCTTAGTACAGCCTCATGCCTGCCCCCAGTTCAAGAGTTCCGCCCGTAAAGTGGCAAGCAGCTGATCCTCCGGCACCTTCTTCACGATCTCGCCCTTCCTGATCAGCAGACCTTCTCCCAGGCCGCCGGCAATCCCAATATCCGCTTCCTTCGCCTCACCGGGTCCATTGACTGCACATCCCATCACTGCCACCTTGATATCCAACGGAATGTCCTCCACCATCTTCTCCACCTGGTTCGCCAACCCGATCAGATCAATACGTGTTCTGCCGCAGGTCGGACAGGATACTACCTCGATACCGCCCTTTCTAAGCCCAAGCGTACGCAGTATCAGTTTTGCAGACTTGATCTCTTCCACCGGATCGCCCGTCAACGAAACCCTGATCGTATCGCCGATCCCCTGATGTAAGATAAGTCCCAATCCAATAGCCGACTTAATATTGCCACTTGTTATCGTTCCGGCCTCTGTGATGCCCACATGCAGCGGATAATTCGTCCTCTCTGCCAATACCTCATGGGCCTTCACACACATCATCACATCCGAAGACTTGATACTGATCACCAAGTTGTCATAGCCCAGGTCTTCTATAATACCCACTTTATCCAAAGCACTTTCCACAATGCCCTCTGCCGTCACGCCATGATATTTCTCCACCAGCTCCTTTTCCAGGGAACCGCTGTTGACGCCTACACGGATAGGAATGTTGCGCTCCTTCGCCACAGTCACTACCGCTGCAACCTTGTCACGGCTTCCGATATTACCAGGATTGATACGAATCTTATCCGCGCCGTTCTCCATGGCTGCGATCGCCATCTTATAGTCGAAATGGATATCCGCCACAAGCGGAATGTGTATCTGTTTCTTAATCTCCTTAACTGCTGCTGCCGCCGCCGCAGTCGGCACTGTACAGCGGATGATCTCACAGCCTGCCTGCTCCAGCCGAAGAATCTGCGCCACTGTCGCCTGTACATCCTCTGTTTTCGTATTTGTCATAGACTGAATCAAGATCGGATTCCCGTCCCCGATCACTTTGTCGCCAATTCTTATTGCTTTCGTATTTTCTCGATGCATGTTTCACTCCATTTCTGCGCTGCTTCTTCAATATTCTTGATTCTGCTCCTTGCTAAGTTCACGGCAGACAGCGCGCAGCCGCAAATCTGACAATTATGAATTTTAATATTCGATCAAATCTCCTTGTCTGTTTTTCATTGGACTACGCTGCCAACACGCAATGGTGCCACCGGACTACAGCCAAATTTTCCGACACAATAGTGAATGATCAGACAAGTGAAGATATACATACAAAAAGGCCGTTACAAAGTTATATTCATACTGTATGTACCGTTTTATCTGCTTTATGCCTCTCCAGAATACCGTGTACACGCTCAACTTCATCCAGTATCATTTCATCCATATCCCTTAATTCAACCGTAGATTTCACCACCTGACGTCTCAGCGATTTGATATCCTTCTTGACACCTTTTATCTCTTCCTGCATGCCCTGCATCCCGTCTTTGATGCTCTTTATCTCTTCCTGCATGCCCTGCATATTAACTATAATCAGATCCAGCTTTTGATTCTCCGTCATAGTATCACCATCCTTATCAAAATAACGTATTATTGATACTGATATAACTATATCACATTTCAAATGTAAAGTCTATTCAGTTCTCACGATTCATCCCATAGATTCATGATAAATCTGGTCTCCCATTTTTACTTCCGGTTTCCCTGCCTATGTGCAGTGCACTGCTTCACTTTACCGTCACTCCATCTCTGTAAGCCAAACTTGTTTCTCTACTGCCCTTATAAAAGACCGCTTTCGTCTTTTATAAAAATGTTCTCCGCACTTGCACATATCTTTTCTGATCTCCTGTACCATCTGATACCGTTCTGCCGGATCTTCCCTGATACATCTGCGAATGATCTGTTCCAGCCAGTCTCCCACAAAGTATTGATGATCTTTGACCGCCAGCAGTGTGTATGGCGGCCTTGCCGGATCCGTACCGGTCGCCACAAAGTACAATAACATCCCAAATGCATAAATGTCACTTCTTTCATCTGCATAAATTCCCTTACCGGCACGTCCGAACTGCTCAGGTGCGCCGTATCCCGGGGTGGCCGCCATCTTCATCGCGCGCACTCCAAAATTTCGCCAATGTGCTGCCCCAAAATCAATCAGCCTCAGCTTATCATCTGCACAGACCATGACATTCTGTGGTTTCAGATCTCGATAGATAACAGGCGGTTTTCTTGTATGCAGATAGCACATCACATCTAACAACTGCTCCGCCCATACATACACTTGTTGTTCTACCGCACAACCATTTTTCTCTATATATTCCTGCAGCGTCACACCCTGTATATACTCCATCACCATATACCATATGTCATTCTCCCACAACAGATCATAAATGACAGGCAGCATAGGGTGCTTAAGTTGTCTGAGAATATCCGCTTCCAGCAAGATTCTTCTGTCTCTGCCAATCTTTTCTGCATTACATCCTGCTTCTTTTTCTTCTTTCCCGCACCCCGCTTCCCGTATCATTTCTTCCTCCGCAGCATCCTCTACACCACAGACTTCCTCATCGCACTGTTTATCTTGCCACTTATACACCTGTTTGATCGCCACCTTCCTGTGCAGATCTTCATCCCGCGCCAAATATACGTCTCCTTCTGCTCCCTTCCCAATAGGCCTGATCATTCTATATTTTCCGACTGCCTCTCTTTTTTCCATATCATACATCCAAACAATTACCCCCTCTTCCCGATCCACAAATTAACCGAAATACAGCACCGCAAAAATTTTCATTAACACAGTCACCTGTCCTCCGCCTTCACATAAACAGCCGACAGATTATCCCTCTCCCCACGTCGCATGCATGCCTCTCCAATCTCCCGAAGCCTTCTTGCAATCTGCTCTTCTTCAAGAAGCCGGTCCGGATTCATGACCTCAGCCATTTCCTGCTGTGTAACACAATGATAAAAACCATCGCTACATAACAATACTGCCTGTCCGCTTCTCATACTTCCCGTTTTAAAATCCGGCTTCTCATAGCGGAAACTTCCAACACATTTTGTTAACATGTTCCTTCCCTTTACATGATCCCTAGTCATACATACAGCTTTTATCCGTTTGTAGCCGGCAGAAAACTGATATACTCTGCTATCACCCAAATGCCAGACATAATATGTTTTCTCAACTATAGTAAGAACTGTCATGGTTGTCCCCAAGCTGATATTTTGCTGCAAACTATACTGCCGAATCTTTTCGTGCATATCATACACCAGTCGTTCCATGGATCTTCGGATCATCCAACAGGGTTTTCTTTTCTGGACCGCACGCAGCAAAAAATCATAGAACCACTCCAACAGACGTTTCGTCACATAGCCACTGGCCCATTCCCCCTGTTCCAAACCGCCCATGCCATCGCAGACTGCTGCCATCAATACTCTGCCACGAGCAGTCAATACCTGATGCAGTACGATCGAGTCCTGGTTATCCATTGCCACATTCCCTCGATGCCAATATATACCTGATAAAAACCTCATGCTTAGCCTTTCCTATTACTTCCTGTTCGTATGAATCGTTGCGGGATGCCCGCCTGAATTACCTGCTGACGGCAGATAATAAAAGAATTCATCTCTGTATTAAGAATTAGTGCTTTTTACATTATACCACATACATAGTTGAAGTCAAGACTTATCTATTTCCGGTTCAGGATACATAAATAATAACCATAAACGCACAAATATGTTTCCTGATCAAAGAAATGCACTGAAGAACGAAGCAGCAGGCGGGTGTCTGTCATTCTGACAAACCATATCTTTACCGCCTGCTGCATTATCTGTTAAATGATGTGTTTTACTGCCCCGGAAACTATTTTACTCTCCACTTCCCATATAGGACAATATTTCCGTAACAGCCTTTCGGAATGGACGTTACCTGATCCGTATATTCTCCTGTAACGGTATTATACTCTCTGTACCAGCCTTCAAATACAAACCCATACCTTACAGGTTTTTTCAGTTTCACCGCTCTGGACGCGTTGTAAGTATAGGACGCCGGATTGTTCATTTTCACCCCTGTCAGTTCTTCCGCTGAGTCCTCCGGATCTATATGTCTGTACGTGATCGTATATGTCCTGGGCTGCCAGATTGCATAGAGATTGACCGTACCTTTGTTCTTCTTTCCAAGACCTGCCAGTTCGACAAGGATTCCATCACCGTCCTTTGTACAGTCCGCCGCGATTCCTTTTCCATTTGTCTTCGTGTTCCAGCCGATCAGTTCATAATACTCCGGAATCACATTCAGCACATCCTCGCTCTTAAAAGAATGCTGTTTACCGTTAGTCTCTGTATCATATTCATATGCTATGCCGGTTCCCTTCGTGTCTCCGTATACAATCTGCGCGTTCGTCTTGAAAGACACACCTTTGTCCTTAACGTTGAGCTTAAGTTTGACAGCATACGTGATCGGCATCCAGTTCGCTGTCAGGACCACATCCTCTGCCGTGCCTGCCTTGATCTGTTTCCTGGTATGGTCAAAGTAATCCTTCCCGGAAGGCACTGTCCAGCCGGCAAAGATATAGCCGGTCCTGACAGGAGCTTTAACCGATACATTCTTTTTCGCATTGTATACATAACTCGTAGCGGCCGAATGTCTGACACCGTCATCGGCACTGCAGTTTTCATATGTTATCTTATAGACTGCCGGCCCCCATTTAGCATATAGATCTATTTTTCCCCTGCCATCCGGATCGTCAAGATTAAATGCACTCAGCTTTGAAAAACGTTTTCCTACCGCATATGATTTTCCCTTGCCATCTGGCTGTGTCGTCCAGGCTGATATGCTTACCTTATCACTAACCTCTTCTTTCAAGGCAAACTCTCTGGCCGGTGCAAAGGTATCTACAAGCTCCGAATACTTGTAGGTTTTCGTTACCGGATCTGTCACCGAAGTATACTTCTCGTCGGCACCATGATACGTGACCTGATACGAATTCTCACGCCATACTGCACGAAGTTTTATATTGCGGAAAAACTCATTTGGAATCGTTTCAATCCCGGTGGCCTTGTCCGGATCCTCTTCCTCATCGTCCACCCATTTCACGAAGATACTGCCAACCTTTGTCGGCTGCCGGAGTGTTCTCTGCTCCGCTGTACTTGCCGCCGTATAACTTTTCGGATTCCCGGCAGCATTCTTCCCGCCCTGCAGATCATACGTAATCTTATAAGTGATCGGTCTGCTCCACTGTGCATATAAGGTGATCGTTTCTCCCGGTTTCGCCAGATTCTTTGCGTTCAGGGCATATTTCTTCCCTTTGCCGTCTGCCCTTGTGTTCCAGGATGACAATGTATAGCCGTTTCTTATGATCTTCGCCGTCTCACTCTTGGAAGACAGTAACTCACCGATATTCACCGATATGTTCTGTGCCGGTTCAGTCTCAACGCTTCCGTCATTTATATACAGCTTGACCGTATACGGCACCGCTTTCCACTGTGCATACAAAACAACCACCGCATTTGTATCTTTCGCGTACACAGTCTCTAAAGCCGTACCGATCACTTCGGCACCGTTAACTGTTCCATCCGCTTCTTTCTGCTGTCCAAATGCTAATCCTCTGCCATCCGCTCTGGTAGCCCATCCTGTAAACTCATAACCGTTAATTTTGAAAGCGTTCACTGCGGTTTTGTTCGTCTCCGAATAAAAGGTCATCACTGTATTCGCTGTTTTCCCTTTTGCCGTCAGACCCAGGCTGGAAGCGTTACTGTCATATTTCACCGTATAAGTCGTAGGTATCCACTGCGCATACAGGATACAATTTCCACTTGTAACCAGATTCTTCACGGAGGCACCGGCGTTATATGCAATTCCGCTGCCATCGGCTGCCGTATTCCAACTCTTAAACTTATATTTATACAAAACTGTTGTATTTGCCGCGATCCTGACTGACGCATTGTACTTCACCGTCACATCATTGATCGATGCCTCTTTCTTGATCACTGCACCTTCCGGCACATTCATGTTATAGGTCAGCGTATACTCATTTGTCTTCCATTTTGCATATAAGTTCAGAGCACCTGCCAGAGAAGATGTATCAAAAGTTCCTCCTTCCGGCCCCGTCACCAGTGTACGGAAGGATCTATCTGCAAACCAGCCTTCAAAAGTGTTTCCTGCCTTCACTGGTGCCGCAAAGGTCAATATATCTCCCGGCTCATAGGAAGCAGGATTCCCAGGAGCATTCGTCCCACCATTCAAATAATACGTTACTTTCTTCAAGGCATAATCTGTCTTTGAGATTGGATGGCTGTCCGTAAATTCCTTCTCTCTGTAGATTGGCAGCTGATCTCCGGAATTAAATCCGGAACTGCCCTTCATAAATTTATTTACGTCCATGCAGTCTACATAATACCAAAGTCCCCTGTACTCCACGATATTCCAGGCATGATTTCCCTTTTTGCCCCAATAGTCATCTTTCACCACGCGAGCCTGGATTCCCATCTCTCGACATAATCTGACAAAAGTCAGGGAAAAACTTTCACAGCTTCCCTTTCGCAATAGTATGCCACTGTATACCGTGTAATTCAAAGGATTCTCTGTTCCGTCGACCCACGTGATTCCAGCGGTATAGTCAAAGGCTGCCCGAATCTTTTTCAATGGATTATCCGAAATACAGGCTTCATAAAGCGCTCCGCCTTCTGCCAGCAGTTTCTCGATCGCAGCGTCCAGTTCATTTTCCTGTTGCGCCGTTGTATAATATTCGGCTGACCACTTAAAACTATGATAGTATGTTCCGTTCACGAGGATCTGGTCGCCGCTGAACATACAATTCCTGATGCAATCCTGCAGATTATCACCGGCCCAGGGCTCCATCCACTCCTTTTCCGCATACTTTGTAAACAACCATGTATCGACGATCTTATCGTCGGCCAGAGATACATAATCTTCATGCATGCTCCCGTTCCACTCGGTATACCTACGGTAGCCATATTCATCTAAAAAGGCATTATAAGCGCTTTCTCCTAGCAGAAGAATAAATTCCTTCTCCCGGTCATGAATCTTCCGTCTCGCCGTCTGCCACAGAGCTTCTCCCGAATCACATATGGTGGACGAATCCAGATCATCATAATCCTCGCCTTCCTCGGCCTCTTCGATCACCACCGGAACAAAAAACTCAAAACACATTGCATTCTTCGGTTCAAAAAAACTCGAACCATAACCAGGCGGCAATGAATTATTCAACGCAACAGCCAGATATCTTGTTCCCTGTGTCGTGTCCTCCGCTTTAAATCCCAACTGATCCGGAACAGTGTTCCCTGCATATTTGATCAAAGAAGAAATACAAGATTCCGTACCGAAAACATGATCCGCCCGTGAAAGCTGCTCTGCTATAAACCATGTAAAACCATATGTTTCCGCATAAGATGCAAATTTATAATTTCCTGCAATAGCTTCATGTGATTTCTCATAGGCAGCTATCGCATCTCTGATCTTACAGTAAGATACCTTGGATCCGTCCTCACATACTGCCCACAGAGTCAGTCCGTCAATACTTTCTCCCTTGTGCAGCCTGATCGGATTTGCCTCGTTATACGCCTCCCCCTCTTTATTTCCCAGATAGAACCTGACATAGTCCCCACTTCCAGGCAGTTTATACGCTTTTCGTTTACTGTTGATATATGGCAAACTGTCTACATACATGCCATTGGCTGATACCGGTTCCGAGAAAGGACTTTTCTCCCCTTGTTCGGAAGGCAGCGACTGATCGGCACTCTGTCGACGGACGGCTTTGACCCGATAACTGTAATATTGCTTTTCTACCGGATAATGATTAAATTCGTGCTCAGGATTTAATACTTCATTTTCAGACAGATTGCTTTTATATGTATTCTCCTCTGTGGTTCCGAGAAGCTTATAGGCATCTGTTCCTAAATTTCCCGTTAATGCAGGATCCACAGCATAATAAACTTCATAGCCGTCAGCTCCCTCCACCGCATCCCAGGTCAAAACTATACTGAAAACGTCTGCGTTATCCAACTGTAAATTGTTCGGTGCTTTCAATTCCGTCAATAACAGGGGGTTCTCATCCGACAAAACTTTGTTTGTCAGTTCAGTCTCATCTACCTCGGTCTCCGGGTTCTCCTCAGATTCCTCCTCCGGATTCTCCTCCACATCGTCTTCCGGATCCTTCCCGGACTCCTCCTCCGGATCTTTCTCTACATCGTCTTCCGGATCCTTCCCGGACTCCTCCTCCGGATCTTTCTCTACATCGTCTTCCGGATCCTTCCC
>CAMWLJ010000106.1 GCA_947175055.1 uncultured Lachnospiraceae bacterium
CCAACGAGGAGGCCCGCGAGATCCTGCAGAATGCCAAGGAGCTGGCGGACGAGACGATCCGCGTTTTCCAGAAGGCGGAGGCCGGTATTTCCATCAAAGATCTGGAGAAGTCCCGCCAGAAGGTGCGTGACAAGATTTCAGAGAAAAATGAAAAATTAACGCTTAAGAACGATAAGCCTACTCATAAAGTGCTGAAGCCGACTCAGATCAAGCCCGGGGACAGCGTCAAGGTGGTGTCCATGGGGCTGAAAGGGACGGTCAGCTCTCTGCCGGATAAGAACGGAAATCTGTTTGTACAGTGCGGAATCATCCGTTCCAAGGTGTCTCTGAATGACTTGGTTCTGATCCAGGAGGAGACGATCAATACCGGTAAGATGCAGCGGTCTTCTTCCGGCAAATTGAAGATGTCCAAGTCCTATTCCATTTCCACGGAGATCAATCTGCTTGGCCGGACGGTGGACGAGGCGCTTTCCGAGCTGGACAAATATCTGGATGACGCCTACCTGGCCCATCTGCCAAGCGTGCGTGTGGTACACGGCAAAGGGACCGGAGCCCTGCGCAATGCGGTACACAATTACCTGCGCAAGAACCGGGTGGTAAAGAGCTACCGTCTGGGAGAATACGGGGAAGGCGACGCGGGCGTTACGATCGTGGAGTTTAAGGAGTAAGAGGGTTTGATAATTGCTTCAGCATGGGGGTAAATATGGTAAACAGACAGAAAATCTTGATCGTAGATGATGACAATAATATTGCAGAGTTGATTGCGCTCTATCTGACGAAGGAGTGTTTCGAGACGATGATCGTCAATGATGGGGAGTCGGCGCTTTCGGCGGTGGACAGTTTCGGGCCGAACCTGATGCTGTTGGATCTGATGCTGCCGGGGATCGACGGCTATCAGGTGTGCCGAGAGGTGCGCTCTAAATCCACGCTGCCGATCATCATGCTTTCGGCTAAAGGTGAGGTATTTGATAAGGTGCTGGGACTGGAACTGGGGGCCGATGATTACATGGAGAAGCCTTTTGACTCCAAGGAACTGGTAGCTAGGGTGAAGGCGGTGCTGCGCCGTTATAAACCGGTGGCCGCGGAGCCTAAAGCTTCCGATGTCAAGAGTGTGGAATATCCGGATCTGATCGTCAACCAGACCAATTATTCCGTGATCTACATGGGAAGGACGATCGAGATGCCGCCAAAGGAACTGGAACTACTCTATTTCCTGGCCTCTTCACCGAATCATGTTTTCACAAGGGAGCAGCTTTTGGACCAGATCTGGGGCTATGAATATATCGGGGATACCCGCACCGTGGATGTGCATATCAAGCGCTTGCGGGAGAAGATCAACGATCATGAACGGTGGCGGATTGCTACCATTTGGGGAATTGGGTATAAGTTTGAGTCGAGATAAGGTCACCGGCCAGGTCAGAACAGAAGATGTACAGACCTGGCCGGAACGTTTTATGACGCTCTGATTCATACAGGGAATCTGTACAGGGAAGAAGATGCCATTCTTTACAAGGCGGATGAAAAAAGATATACTATTAGGCAGGAAGGATGCAGACCTTATGGCGGAATGGAACAGGGAACAGAATGGTATAGAACAGGGTATGGTCCAGGGAAACAGCATGGAGCAGAAGACCGTGAAGGAGCAGGCGGAGTATACGCCGTCTGTACAGCCGGATTTCCTGCGAGAGACGATCAAGCAGAAGCCGGTCAATAAGAAGAAACTTTTCAGAAGAACGGTGACCACGGTGGTGATGGCTGTGGTATTTGGATTGGTGGCTTGTTTTACATTCCTGGTATTGGAACCGGTCATCAGTAATCGTCTGTATCCGGAGGAGGAAGCCGAGGAAGTGCGGTTTCCCGAAGAGACAGTGGCAGAAGAGATGAAGCCGGAGGATATGATCGTGGAGGAAGAAGTACCGCCGCCGCCGGAAACGACGCCAGTGGAACTGGAGGATGAACAGATAGAAGAATTGTTGTCCCAGGTGCGGTTCGGGATAGAGGATTATCAGCAGCTCTATGAGGAATTGGCGGCGCTGGCGCAGAAGGTCGGACGGTCAGTGGTCACTGTGACAAGTGTCGTCTCTGATGTGGACTGGCTTAACGATATATATGAAAATGAGGCTTCGGCATCGGGCATTATCATAGCAAACAACGGGAAAGCTGTGCTGATCCTGGTCAGTGCGGGGGCGCTGAGCGATGCGGACAGCATTATCGTGACTTTCTGCGATCAGACGAGGACCGATGCTGAATTGGTACAGAAAGATGCCACTACCGGTCTGGCTGTGCTGTCTGTACCTTTGATGTCTATCGGGGAAGAAACGATGGATGTGATCGATATTGCGAAGCTTGGCAGTTCTAATAGTACGAAACTGCTGGGAAAGCCGGTGATGGCGCTGGGCAGCCCGCTGGGAAGCGGGTCGGTATGTTACGGGATCGTGACTTCTGTGGGGACGGTGATCGATCAGCCGGATTCGGCGTATAAGTCCATTGTCACGGATATTTACGGCAGCCGAAATGCGACGGGGATCATCGCGGATTTAAACGGTATGGTGCTGGGGATCATCGATAATGTAAATACCAGCAATGATATGGGTAATCTGCTGACGGCCTACGGTGTGACGGAACTGAAGCGGATGATCGAGAAGATGTCCAACGATCAGGAGCGGGCTTATCTGGGCATCCATGGCGCAGATGTGCCGGAGGAAGCCATCAAAGAATCGGGTATGCCTACCGGGACCTATATCAAAGAGATTGAAATGGATTCCCCAGCGATGAACGCGGGTATCCAGAGCGGCGATGTGATCACGAAGGCGAACGAGACACCCATCGAAAGCTACAACGACCTGTTGGGTGTGCTGGCCATCGCAAAGCCGGAGGATGTGTTGGATGTAGTGCTGGTGCGCCAGGGGCAGGAAGTGAGTGTGCAGGTGACTCTGGGGAGAAGATAGCAGAGAGCATTGAGAAATACTATAATATAGAGCAAGGCGGAGGACATTATGAAATATATCAGGGATTTTAAAGAGAGTGATCGGGTATTTGACATTTATCTTTGTAAACATAAACAGTCGGCGGTCACGAAGAACGGCAAGCCTTATGAGAATGTGATCTTACAGGATAAAACGGGAACCGTGGATGCCAAGATCTGGGATCCGAACAATGCGGGGATCGAGGATTTTGATGCCCTGGATTACGTAGAGGTGTACGGGGATGTGACAAGCTTTCAGGGTGCCTTCCAGGTCAATGTGAAAAGGGTCCGCAAGTGCCGGGAAGGGGAGTATGATCCGGCGGATTACCTTCCGGTGAGTAAATTTCCCATTGAGGACATGATGAAGGAGCTGCTGGGGCTGATCGGCAGCATGGAGAATCCTTATCTGAAGAAACTGCTGCGGGCTTTTTTCGTGGAAGACGAGGAATTTGTGAAGGCCTTCAAACAGTCTTCAGCAGCCAAAACAGTGCATCACGGCTTCGTGGGCGGCCTGCTGCAGCATACGCTGGCGGTGGCCAAATTATGTGACTATTTCTGTACCCAGTATCCTGTCCTGAAAAGGGATCTGCTGCTGGCGGCAGCGATCTGCCATGATATCGGTAAGACGAAGGAGTTATCCCTCTTCCCGCAGAATGATTACACGGATGACGGCCAGTTCCTGGGGCATATCGTGATCGGCAGTGAGATGATCGGGGAAAAGGTGAAAGAGATCGAAGGCTTTCCGGTGATCCTTGCCAGTGAATTGAAGCACTGTATCCTGTCCCACCACGGGGAATATGAATTCGGTTCGCCGAAGAAACCGGCGATCGTGGAGGCGGTGGCGTTGACTTTTGCAGATAATACGGATGCGAAGATGGAGACTTTCACAGAGCTTTTGGAGAATACGAAGGAGACAGGCTGGCTTGGATTTAACAGGTTGTTTGAATCGAATGTGCGGGGCACGAAGCTGGAATAGACAGGGCAGAATTGTGTCTGTGTTGTTTTGATATAGCAGCGACGATGGCAGAACGGAAATGGAGTGAAGATTGGCAGACCATACTGATGTACTGATTTTTAAGTCGGGAGTTTGGGACGTTTTGAAATGGAGTAAAATATGGAGTGCGCACAATATAGGAAAAATGACATCCTCACGGTGAAAATAGAGGACATCGGAAACGACGGTGAGGGAATCGGGAAATGCGACGGATATACCCTTTTCGTGAAGGATGCTGTCATTGGCGATACGGTGGAGGCGCGGATCACCAAATGCAAGAAGAACTATGGATATGCGAGAGTAGAGAAGGTGGTAACACCTTCTTCTTTTCGTGTAGAGCCCGGATGCAGGTTCCACAGACAGTGCGGCGGGTGTCAGATTCAGGCGATGAGCTATGAAAGACAGCTTGCTTATAAGGCAGATAAAGTGCGGAATAATCTGATGCGGATCGGAGGTTTTTCTGCGGAACTTCTGGATAAGATCATGGAGCCGGTGGTAGGCATGGAAACGCCCTGGCATTACCGTAACAAGGCGCAGTTCCCGGTGGGATATGATAAAACCGGGAATCTTGTTGCAGGTTTCTACGCGGGCAGGACTCATGATATCATCGCCAACACGGACTGTGCTCTGGGCGCACCGGAGAATCATCTCATCTTGGAAGCGGTGCTTGCCTATATGCGGGAGAATGGGGTGAGTGCATACCGGGAAATTGATGGAACCGGCTTGGTGCGGCATGTGCTGATTCGTACCGGATTTACGACAGGGGAGATCATGGTCTGCCTGGTGGTCAACGCGAAGAGGCTGCCGGCAGAAGAGAAGCTGGTGGAGAAGCTGCGAGGACTTGTGTTAGAGAAGGGCGAGACAGAAAAGGAGAAGATACCGGTAAGGAAGGCAGACTCTGCCAGGCCCAGACATATAGCCAGTATTTCTGTCAGTGTCAACAGAGAGCGGACAAATGTCATTATGGGACAGGAGATCCGTGTATTGTGGGGGAAAGAGACGATCAGAGACAGCATTGGCGGCCTTGTTTTTTCCATTTCACCGCTGTCCTTTTACCAGGTGAATCCGGAGCAGACGGAGAAGCTATACGGCCTGGCGCTCGAATATGCGGGGCTTACCGGCAGAGAGACGGTCTGGGATCTGTATTGCGGGATTGGGACGATCTCCCTTTTTATGGCTACACGGGCGAAGAAAGTATATGGAGTCGAGGTGGTTTTGCAAGCCATCGAGGATGCATGGGAGAATGCGCGAATCAACGGGATCGCGAATGTGGAATTCTATGTGGGGAAGGCTGAGGAAGTGCTGCCGGAATATTATGGCAGGTGCGGGCATGCGGATGGTGACAGAGAAAGATCCGTGGATAAAAGAGAGACAGGAACGGAAGGAGCAGCAGGAGAAGAAATACCCGAGGAGGAGAAGCGGCACCCGGATGTGATCGTTGTGGATCCGCCGCGCAAAGGATGTGATGCGAAGTGTCTGGAGACGATGCTTGCTATGCGGCCGGAACGGATCGTGTATGTGAGCTGCGATTCGGCTACCTTGGCGCGTGATCTTAAAGTGCTGTGCGATGGCGGATATGAGCTGAAGCGCGGGCGGGTGGTGGATCAGTTTGGACATACGGTGCACGTTGAGGTAATAATAATGATGCAGTATTGTGGAAAAGAGAAGAATTAAGGGGTCTAAACCACAAGATGTTGTGGTTTGAGGGCAAAAATTGGAGTAAAAATTGACCAGTTTTTGCCCTATTTTTTTGCCCGTTTTTATAGATGCAGGGGCGAAAAAACTGGTTTTGGGAAAGATTTGGATATATTTACAAAAATGGAAGGAGGTGGCGGACAGGTTGAAAGAAGAGATGAGTCCGTTCTTTTTTGCGGTGGCAGAATTAGCAGTGAGCAGGGGATTTGAAGTCGCAGACGTGAATGAAGGAGCGCTATCTTTAAATTTAAATGGAGAGTTTGCGGTAATGGTTGATAAAACCGGCGCAATGAACTACCATCCGTACAAAGAGGTTTTCGATATGATGGATGAGGTAGCAAAGTTGTGGGAAGAGATTCCCGGTGAAGAGCGAGAGGAAGGAATGCAGATGAACATGTAAGGGGGCTGTCGGGAAATAGATAGTCCAAAGCAGGGGCGATGTGATCCATACGAGTCACATCGCCTCTGAAAATTTTTTCCCCAAAAGAGAAAAAGATGGCTAACGACAACCATCTTCTCTCCGTTCCATGTTATAATGGAACTATGCTAAAACAAGATTATTATAACGACTTTTTTGAGTTTGGGCAACAGAAAATTAATTTCAACTTTTATGAACTGGCTTTACCCGACGACGATACGGTCTATACCCTGAAAAAAGTGATGGAGGATTTAGATTTTTCAGGCCTGCTGGCCTGTTATTCTGACCAGGGAAGAACCGGGTACAACCCGATCATGATGTATGCTGTTGTTACTTACGCAAATATGCGCGGAGTGCGTGCGGTTGACCGTATTGTGGATTTATGTCAGAGAGACCTCGGTTTTATCCTGCTGACTAGAGGGCAGAAGCCACAGAGGGATGCTTTCTACGACTTCAAAGGGCAGAAGCTGAAAGGCGAAGTGCTGGACGAACTGAATTACCAGTTTCTGCGCCGGTTAGAGAAAGAGGGACTCATTACGCTTAAACAGCTGTACATTGATGGCACAAAAATAGAAGCGAATGCGAACCGCTATACGTTCGTCTGGCGCGGGACGCTCAATTACCATCTTGCCGGCCTGCTGGATACGACAGATGCCCTTTACCAGAAATATAACACTCTCCTGTCCGAGTATCAGTACGGAGCAAAGTATGATCTTGGAAATGCACAGATGTTTATCATTGAAGGTATGGACAAAGTCCGGAAAGTGATTGAAGAAAACAGGAAACGTAAGCTGACAAAGCATAAAAAAATTTCGAATAATACGCTAATTGAGATTGACAACTGTTCTCCACTTGAGATCCTGAAACTCCAGCAGAACCTGCTGCTGATCGCGGCAGGAGAGGGGATTGCATTTGTAAACGGGAAAGGACAGAAAAAGCCGGAGATTCAGCAGCTCTATGAGGAACTGGAAAAATGCGGCAGCCGCCTGATGGAATATAAAAGCTGTTTTGAGATCATGGGGAAAGACAGAAACAGTTATTCGAAGACAGACCTGGAAGCTACATTTATGAGGATGAAAGAAGAGCATATGCTGAACGGGCAGTTAAAACCCGCTTATAATGTCCAGGTTGCGGTGGAAAATTATTTTATTATCCACGGATATGTGAGTAACGACCGTACCGATTATAATACACTGATCCCGGTTCTTGAAAAACACCGGAAAGCATTCGGGGATATACTGGAAGAGGTAACTGCTGACAGCGGTTACTGCAGTGAGAAGAATCTTCTGTATCTGAAAGAGAATACGGTTGCCAGCTATATCAAACTTCAGGATCACGAGCAGCGGAAAACCGGCGCTTATAAGGAAGACATCGGGAAGTATTACAACATGAAGTACGAAGTCTTTGAAGACGAGCATTACTATGTATGTCATGACGGGCG
The DNA here is from genome assembly GCA_947175055.1 of uncultured Lachnospiraceae bacterium. GTDB lineage: Bacteria > Bacillota > Clostridia > Lachnospirales > Lachnospiraceae > UBA3282. The sequence goes on from CAMWLJ010000106.1 coordinate 7,514, forward strand.
GGAATTAAGGCATAGCCGAACAGAAACAAGGGAACAGGATGGATATACACAGACGTTTGAGGTGTACGGGTGCGCAGACTGCAGTGGATGCGCGCATAAGGAGAAATGTTTATATAAATATAATGCCGAAAAAGATGCAGGGAAGAACAAGGTCATGAAAGTCAATGAGCGCTGGGAAGAACTGAAGGAAGAATCCCATTCCAACATTCAGAGCGAAAAAGGGGTCCTGAACCGCCAGAACCGCTCGATACAGACAGAGGGCCACTTTGGGGATATAAAGGAAAACGAAAAATTCCGGCGGTTTAATTACCGTTCTGCCGAAAAGGTATACAAAGAATTTATGCTGTATGTGATCGGTCGGAATATCAATAAGTACCACCGTTTCCTGCATGATAAAATACATAAATTCAAAGGGAAAACGGGCGAGAAAGTTGCATCGGAAAAAGAGCGCTTCAAAAATCGGCAGCAAGGGGTTTTTTGCGCCCAAAAAACAGGATGAGCAACAAGAAAAAGACATCTCCCGCAGAAGAGTCCATGCCAAAAAGCACGGAATTCTGCGGGAGATGTTTTTTTGGGGCGATCGGATAAAAAAATGTCATTACCCGACAGCCCATTTCATAATGTGCAAAGTTATGTAACAGATTTAAACCATTCCTCAGTCTTTTTATAATAATCAATAATATCGCTAATGCCATCCCTATTTATTTCTTC
>CAMWLJ010000107.1 GCA_947175055.1 uncultured Lachnospiraceae bacterium
CTGAAATTCTGCTCGCGTCCTCAGCGTAAAACGCTTCGGAATGGAGGTAAAAATGGCACAGACACTGACAATCAGAACAACATGGGAAGAACAACCGGATTGTTTTCCGGAATTTCTACAGGAAAACGCCGACATTTTTCCAATGATAAAAACAGGACAGAAAAAAGAAAACGAATCACTTGTACAGGAATTTATCCAGAAGATGCAAAGAAAACTACGCCAAAAGCCGAAAAGCAAAGAAGCCCAGAATGCATTGACCCAGGAACTGGAACAGGATTTCATGGATTTTCTCGGCAGGGAGCAAATACTCTCCCTTTCCGGCTGGATGTCTCCGCAACTGCTTGATGCCTTTAAACGTGAAACAAAACATTTTCTGGATGACGTCAGAGCATTTGACGAGGATCTTCGCCCGGAACAGATCTGGCAGGCTCTGCGCAACTATTTTATCTATGCCATGATCGTTGACATGCAGGGTGTCGAGCAGCATGCGGAAGATCCGATCCTGGCATACAGTCTGCTCTATCCTTATACAGACAACTATATCGACGACGCACGGATCACAAGGCAGGAAAAAGAACATTATAACCGGATGATCGCCGCAAAACTGAAAAGAGAGTCCGTGCTGCCCCGGAATCCTTTGGAAGAAAAGACCTGCTGTCTCCTTGATATGATCCTCACCGCATACATAGGTCCGAAACAGAAAAAGATCTCTGAATCACTGCTGCAGCTTCTGGAAGCCCAGACCTGCAGTATCAGACAGCAGAAAACAGATGTGACAGAAGATCAGATCCTGGAAATATCCATTTGGAAAGGAAGTTCTTCCGTGCTGACAGACTATCTTTTTGCCACGGAAGATTGGAAGGAATATGAGGAAACTTTCTATTTGAAATTCGGATTCCTGTTGCAGCTGGTGGACGATCTGCAGGATATCGAGGAAGACAGCGCTGCCGGAAACCACACACTGATGACCGAAGCAGACCGCCATCAGTGTTTAGAACGATATATCAATCGCCTGCTTTGGTTTACCTGGAACGAGATCCGAAGCTTTGAACCGGTCAATCCGGCGCTGAAGGGATTTGTGCTGAAACATTGCGTAGAGATTTCTCTTCTGTCTGCAGCCATGAATCAACAGTTTTTTGCTAAAAGCTATTTAAAAGCATTAGAACCATATCTGCCGTTTTCACTGGACTTCTTGCAAAAGATAAAGAAACAGATACCGCACGGCAAAAAATAGATCCTATTCTCACGGAATGCGCAGCTCTTCTGCAAAGGCGGCCCGGTTAAAAGGCCGCTTCAATCCCTTCATAATTTATCTTCCTCTCTTCCCCGTTCTTCAGGCACACCGTCACCGTACCGTAAGCGCCGGCCCGATAGGTGTCCTCATAGACGATCTCCCGGATCGGAAACAGTTCTTCCTCCGAAAAGACACAGCCCGCCGCATCTTTCACCGGAAATTCCGCAGTGACAATCTGCGAGATCAGCAGGTACGGTTGTGCACCGCCGTACTGTTTCCGGCTCTGCATGGACGCAAAGATCACAAGAGAATGCTCCGAATCCGGATTAGTCCCGCTGCTGTGTATCACATCCATCTCCTCCCAGCCCCTGTAACAGGTCATGGCCATCTGCCGCTGCATCCCCTTATGGTCGTGGCCGATCAGAATGACCGCCTGCGCCCTGGTGCCGTCAGGCAGTATCTGTTCTTTTCGGATAACCTCTGTCGACCTTCCGTCCGCGCCGGGATTGTCCGGAAATCCATAGGAACCCAGCGTCATCCTGACAGGGCGCTTGATCAGCCGCAGTTTATCTACCCTCAGAATTCCCCGCGCCACCGGGAAATCAGCCAGGTTAATGGCCTGGAACCAATGCTGTTCCGTCTCCAGATTCCCGTTAAAAAACTGTCTGCGGTAAAGAACCCCGTCCCGCTCCCCACACCAAAAAGTCATATTTCCCCGTAAAGGTTCTTCGGCGCCGTTTTCAAACAACAGATACTGCTGCGATTCGCATATTGTGGCAACTGCTTTCGCTGCCGCTGTCGGCGTGGACTCCCATGGATATTTCGTATTGTAATTCAGTTTGCCGTAATTCCACAGACCATGAATATCCTGCGCCGCTTTGAATACTTTACCGCTTCTAAGGATGGTCTCCCCATTGGCCCCATGATTCGTAAAGCAGAGTGCCGGACCGGGCAGTACCGTCTCCTTCACGTCCTCTTCTCCCAGCTTTTCCCATGTCCCGTTGTTCTCCACTGCCGTCCAGAAAGGATGCTCCTTTGGCAATTCGAGGCAAAGAAACGCCTTACCCAGCCACAGCGGGGATTCCGCACAGGAATACCCCTGTACCAGAGGCGTAAACTGTCCGTAAAAGCCAAGCGTCGGCACTCCCTGATACAGGAAGTCGTCCCTCGTCAGAAACTGCAGCAGGGAACCGGACGCCACCCGCCTCGCACTTCCGGGATCCGCCGCCGGATCGTGCAGGAAGAAGTTGGCACACAAGGGGCTGGTGGCTGCATGTCGGTAAATGCAGCTTCTGCCCCACATATTCGTATAGCCGTCCCGGTCAAAGAAGTCCGGATAAGTCTGCATCAGCTGATTGGCGTTTTCCTCAAAACGCTGCGCCAGATAGGGCTCGTTCGCATAGCCATACCACTTGTTCCAGATTGGGGCATAAAGATTAAAAGCCCAGCAGGAATAGTAATCAAAACTCTGGCCGTCCCGATACCATCCGTCTCCCACCGTATAGCTTAAGACCGCCTGGGCATGGTCGACCATGATCTCCCGGTCGATCTCATAGCCCTCCTGATGCAGGAATGCCAGATCCAGCATATTGAAAAACCGCCAGTTCTGCGGAACCGTATTGGCATGTCCAAAGCTGGAGATCAGCGCCGCCACCGTATCTTTCTCTTCTTTCGAATATTCCGCCCAAATCTGTTCCCGGCATGCATGCAGACCGATCACCAATGCACAGCTTTCCACCGTCTGCTGATAGCACCGATAAGGATCCTCGCACCCGTTACTCTCCTGCATCTCCTCGTAACTGCCCACATACACTGCATCCCCCTTCGTACAGGCACGCAGGATATGTTTCTTGTAATAGTCACGCAGCCGTATGCCGCACACTTCAATATCCGGTTCATTTCTGATCATGACCGACGCAATAAAAAAGGATCGCGTCAGCCCTTCAAAGATTTCGGCTTTACGCTCGATCTCCTGCCGTTCCTTCGGCGCATCCAGATGCGGATAAGTCACCTTCGTCTCCTTCCGCGGCATGACGACCGGGTCTTCTATACCCGGTATGTTGCCAAATACCCCTTCTAACAGATAGCGCCCTGCCGCCAGCCAGTGTTTTCTTGTCATTCCCGTATAGGGACTTAACACGTAATCCGGATCTTCCACTTTAAATGTCATCTTTACCTCCATTCCGAAGCGTTTTATGCTGAGGCCGCGAGCAGAATTTCAGATTCTGCTCTGCGATCAATAGAATTTGTGACGCTTCGGCACAAATTCTTGGTTGAATAAATTGCTCACCAGATGAAGAAATCCTTCTCCATCAGCCGCAACACTGCTTCCGCAAAAAAATAATCTCCGTAAATGATCGGCACCTGCTGCCGGTCCCCCTCCTCATGATAGGCAACCTTCCCCATCCCAAGGATTCCGTCTTCCTCCTCATTCCAGTTGCAGAAATTCTCCTCCAATGCCCGCAGCATCCGCAGCGCTGACTGTTCGTAGAGAGGCTTCTCCAATTCCGGCACATGGGCGGCAACCTCCAGCAGGCCGCACACTGCACAGGCACCCGCAGTAGAGTCATAATAGAGCGGTTCCTTTGGTGCACGGAAGTCACTAAGCGGCAGGTAGTCATGCATCGCCACATTGGCAATAAAATAATGCGCCACCCGCTTCGCCGCATCCAGATATCTCTGCTCCTTCGTGTGTGCATAGCTGATCGCAAAGCCATATACAGCCCATGCCTGACCTCTGGACCAGGCCGAACCTTCCCCGTAACCCTGGCCGCCGGGCAATCCCTCCACTTCTCCGGTCTCCGGATTTAGGATCGCGATATGATTACAGGAACCGTCAGGCCGCAGAACCTTCTCCAACGCAGTATCCGCGTGCCGTCTCGCGATCGCGGCAAATCGCGGGTCATCTGTCTGCTCCGTAGCCCAGTACAGAAGCGACAAGTTCATCAGACAGTCCACGATCATCCAGCCGGCCTTATCGTCATTCCATGCACGGATATAATTCCCAAGCACATTAAACCGCCCCGCCAGCAGGTTCGCAGCATGCTGTCCTCTGACATAAGACTTACGGTTACCCGTAAGACTGTAGTCCGCCACCGCCGTATGCATCCACATAAATCCCACATCATGATACAGATTCTCATACTCTTCCAAAGAGCGGTCCAGCCTCTCCTCCACCTTCTCAGCGCTCCTGCGATACTCCGGTCTGTTCGTGGCATGATACATCTGCCAGAGCAGCCCGCCCCAGAAGCCGTTCGTCCACCAGGCAATATCCTTCTCACCCCAGTCTTCAGAATATCTGCCGTCCACCGGGATATAGGGAATCCTGTCCTTCAGACGCCCACATTCACGCATCACTTTCCGATCCAGCTTCCCGAATATTTCCTGAAGCCATTCTTCGTCTTTTTCCTGTAAAAAATCCTTCATGTGACTTTCCCCCTTGTCATCTTACTCTATTTTTCTTTTCATACAATGCTTTCCTAAACATCCATATCCTACATTATGATACCACCATGAATAGAAGTGGGTGTTTAGAAAATTATACACACAAAATCGGAGATTTTGGCGCGTTCACGGAGTCCGCAGTATAATGCGTACTCCTGATTGACAGGTTACTTCTACAGTAAGCCAGGACGCCAACCCGACTTTTGCTGACACCTCGAAAATCCTGCCTCACATCCCCACACTCTCATAATGCCTGATCCCCCGGTAGAACACGGCCCGCGCCAACAGGAAAAACCCAAGGCTGCCCACGGCAATGCCATAACTAAAGCTCATAGGGCTGCTGCCCCGCAGAATCTCCACCGGTACGATGCAGATGAGACCATATGGCACCAGGAACAACAGCAGGAAACGCATGATCCCCGGATAGATCTCCAGCGGATATCTGGCATACTGCCCTACCTGTGACAGCGTATAGGGAATCGTCGTCCTGCCGCCGGCGTCAAACCAGAATACCACACAGTTACCTATCAAATAAATGGACATACAAAGCAGTGTCCCGCATAAAACAAAAAACAGGCTTAAGATCACGCCCCGCAGATGGAATCGCCCCAGTCTCCTTAAATATACCGGCAGACTGACCGCGCCCACCAAAAAGACGCTGATCCCCTGCAGCCCCATTCCATATGACAGTACCTGAAACAAAGGCGAGACAGGTCTGGACAGAATGCAGTCAAATTTACCGTCAAACACCATGGCCGGCATCTGCCAGATTCCTTCAAACAGAACACTGCACAGGCCCTCCGCAATAAAAAGAAATGACAGGATCAGATAGATCTCGTCTCTCTTCCAGCCGGCAATGTCAGGAAGATTGCTGTAGATCACGAAAGGTGCCGCCATACTCACTAACCGGGTGAGCACACCGGAAAACAGCATCATCCAAAAGTTGGCGCTGTACTCCATCTCCGTTTTAATATACTGTGCTTTCATGTTTAGAAAAATCTTGATCATCTTTACCTCCATCTCGGAGCCACAAACAACTTCATCCTCCCGCGATCGTCAGATTTCTGCGCGCCAGGCCATAGATCAGGCCGTGAAGCCCCAAAAAGATCAGAATCCACACCAGCTGCAGTCCATACACTGCCGGCAGTCCGACCAGGGTGTCCTGTCCCAGAAGCACTGCCACCGGCGCCTGCAGCATATAAGGAAAAGGAGTCCGGCAGGCTATAGCCTTCAGCCACCCCGGAAACAACGCCACCGGGATCATGGCACCGGAGAAAAAGTCGAACAGCGCCGCCCGCGTCCAGGAAATCCCCAGATAGCCCGTAGTAAAGAAACAGAGCAGACTGAAGACATCTATCATCATAAGCCGCAGCGTCACCGCAAGGATCAGGCACGGGATAAACCTCGGCAGCACTGAAATTGACGGAACTGTCATATATTTGCCGAAACATACAAATCCTGCAAAAACCACGAGCAGGTTGACCGCTCCCTGAATAAGCAGTGCTCCCAGCATTTCCGCCAGATACTGTGTCAGAAAAGCCGCCGGCCGGACACATCTGGCCGCCACCTGCCCGGTCTTGATCTCCCGCGACAGCCGATTCTCTCCTGCCCAGCTGAGCAGATTGCTCATGGCGAAAGCGAGTAGTATGTAGGCGAACATCTCACGCTGTTCCATTCCGCCGATGGCCGCGCCGCCCTGCTGCTCATAAAGCGCCGCCCACAACAGATACTGGCCGAAAAGCAGCACGATCGGGCTTAGCAGATTCAAAAGAAAGCTTGTTCTGTAATATAGCTGACTCTGCATGGAAATCGCCGTAAGTTTCCAGATAGTCCTCATGCCGTCCCCTCCCCCGCAAAGATCCTGGACACTACTTCATCGATGTCCGGCTCTTCGATGGTAATATCCTCGATTGCAAAACAGGCCGACACCGCAGCCAGCACCTCCGCCGACGAGTATTCCCTGACCGGATATACGATCTTCGTCACCCGGCCCTCCACACTGATCTTCGAAAGCGGAAGGCGGCTGCGGATATCTCCCTCCTGCTTTCCCACCACCTGTATCATTTTATCCTGCACGAACCGATGCTTCAGCTGCTCCAGAGTACCGTCATAGATCAGCCTTCCGCCGGACAGAACGACCGCATCGTCGCAGATCTCATCGATATCGTCCAGGTCATGGCTGGTCAGAAAAATGCCTGTCCCCGTCTCCCGGTTCATCTGCCGCAGAAAGGTTCTGATCGTGTGTTTCACATTGATATCCAGGCCGATCGTAGGCTCGTCCAGAAACAACAGCTCCGGGCTGTGTAGAAAGACCATGCCGATATCCGCCCGCATCCGCTGCCCCAGCGACAGCTTTCTGGCCGGAACCGAAAGCAGCGACTGCAGCGTAAGAAGTTCCACCACCCTGTCATAATTTTGTCGGAAGGCTTTTTCCTCCAGCCTGTACAATGTCTTTACCGCCTGGTAACTCTCGATCACCGGAATATCCGTCCAGAGGTTGGTCTTCTGCCCAAACACAACGCCGATCCTTCTCAAATAGTCACGTCCGGCCTTGCGGGGCTCCTCCCCAAAGACCCGGATCTGTCCCGCCGTCGGTGTAAGAATTCCGATCATCATCTTGATCAGCGTCGATTTCCCGGCGCCATTCTCCCCGATGCAGGCTAACGCACTGCCCTCTTTCATCTGAAAAGACAGGTCGTCCACAGCCACCTTCTCCATCCATTCCGAGTGGAACAGATTGCCGAAAGCGCCTCTCAGCCCGGATTGCTTGACATTAATTTTGTATACTTTTCTGAGATTCCGTGCTTTTATCATGATATTTGCTCCCGTTCGGATTTGTAACCGGTTTCATGTCAAAATGTTCTTAACCTTTGATTTTTCTGCTGCGAAACATATTACTGCCGGAACCAAAGGATGCCCTACGGATCACTCTGTGCCATGCACTCCCACAGTCCTAAGGGTGTGTTAGGAATTAACTTTTACATAATAACAGTATCACATATGTGTGGTGATATGTAAAGAATGTTTTGCGGTCCGCTTGCGGCGAACTTTAGTTCTTCCCGTCCGCCGTCTTTTGCAGATTCACATCATAATACTCCTTCGCCCTGGCCGCAATCTCCACCAGTGCGCCTTCCGTAAGATCAAAGAAATTCGCTGCCCTCATGAAAACAGATTCAATTTTTCTACAAGCTTACATGCCTGTTTCTGTTGCTTTTGTTCCGTTCGCATGCTATAACCTATAGTTAATGACCTTTTGAATGTTTTTAGGATTGCAGGAGCATGAAATTAGATATTTCGCTTTCGGCCCTGCCAAAGCTTCCGTTTATGGCTTTGGCAGGTGCAGGAAACAGAAATCTGCTCTATCGTTTACTATAACTGCAGACAGGAACATCTTGATCAGCCAGGTATGCTGCACCACGCTTTTCCTGCCTTCCGCAGGATCAGTGGGCAATGGAGAAGAAATTGATCAGGATTTCCTTAATATGCTGATACCGTCTGG
>CAMWLJ010000108.1 GCA_947175055.1 uncultured Lachnospiraceae bacterium
CTAATGAATGGGATGGAAACTCCAATGTAAAGCTCCTGACGGCCAATCTGTTACCTTGACAATTGACGATATTAAAAAGCCTGTTGCCGGCTCTGGAGAATAAGCAGCACCAAACCACATACAATAACCAAGAAAGGAAATGTTACTATGTCACCACCACAGGCACAAGAAAAACTTTATACCATCGACGATATCTACAGTTTGCCGGAGGGCAGCAGAGCCGAACTGGTTGACGGCCAGATATACTATATGGCTCCGCCCAATCGCAGGCATCAGGCAATAGCGCGGGAACTTTTTTCTTCCATAAACTCTTATATTAAATCCAAAAACGGTTCCTGCGAGCCCTTTTTTGCTCCCTTTGCTGTATTTCTGAATAAAGATGACACAAACTATGTAGAGCCAGACATCAGTGTGATCTGTGATCCCGACAAGCTTAACGACAAAGGATGCACTGGAGCACCGGACTGGATCATAGAGATTGTATCTCCCGGCAGCAGGCGTATGGACTATTTCACAAAACTCTTTAAATACCGCACTGCAGGCGTTAGGGAATATTGGATCGTTGACCCGGAGAAGAACCGTATCCTTGTTTACAACTTTGAATCAGAGGATACCGGAGATTATACCTTTGCTGATTCTGTAAAAGCTGGCATCTACGATGATCTGATCATCAACTTCTCAAATATGGCTGACCTGTTGAATATTTGACCAGATTGCTTTCAGGCAAATACTTTAGTATTATACTAAGCGTCAGACAGATCTGCCGTGAGCATAACAGTGAAGTATCCTGAAAATGGTCTGATATAAGGGAGATAACAATGACTGACATTTACTTTAGAACAGACGGAAACAGCAAGATCGCGACCGGACACCTTGTAAGATGTCTCGCCATCGCGCGCGCCTGCGTGAAGATAGGCGCAGATGTTAAATTTATCGTATCCGATAAGGAAAGTCTTACGCTTCTGGAAGAACGCTTTACCGCACCCCGGGAATTTGCGGTCTTCTGTCTGGAACGCAGCTACCGGGAATTGGACTCGGAGATCCCCGCCTTGCTCTCCTGTCTTGCCTCAGACATGCCCACCGAAAATGACCGTCCTGCCGGAGATGGCTCCCACGCCTCCCACAGCAGACCATGGCTTTTCATAGATTCCTATTCTGCCACTACGTCCTATTTTGTGGCCCTTCGGCGCTATTTCAAAACGGCTTATCTGGACGATCTGCGCAGTTTCGACTGCGTCGTAGACCTGGTGGTCAATTATGATACCAGTGAAGACTGCGCCGCTTATGACAATGCCGGCCGCAAGCTGCTGGGAATACAGTATACGCCGCTTCGGGAACAGTTCCTCTCACCTGCCTATCAAGTCCGCCGCAAAGCCGAGCATGTGCTGTTATCGACAGGCGGCACCGATCCTTATCGCGTAGCGGAAGGGCTGCTGCAGATGATCTACGACGATCCGTCCGACATCTTCGCTCCGTCGCAGAATATCGCTCACGGCCGCCGGGATCCCTGCGCTGTACAGGACAGGCCTTTACAGGATATATCTTTACAACAGCTGTCCACGCAGGATAAGTCCGTGCTGCAATCCATGCATTATCATATCCTGACCAGCAGGGCAAACACACGCTATGCGGCTTTGGCTGCCCTTGCGCAGACCCATCCTTTTCTCCACATTCATACCAATGTAAGTAATGTGGCGGCTTTGATGGCTTCCTGCGATCTGGCTGTCTCCGCCGGCGGCACTACCCTGTGCGAGCTATGTGCTGTCGGCGTCCCCACCGTCAGTTATCTTATGGCCGAGAACCAGCGCGTCGCCTCAGAAGCTTACGCAAAGGAAGGCCTGATCCCCTGCGCCGGCGACATCCGTCCTGTAGCCGCTGCCGACACCGGACAGCCTGCCGATGCATCCGCAGCTTCTGCCTGCCCATCCACCCTGCACCATATCTCTTCGTTTCTCATCAGAATGGCACACGATCACCCGGCCCGCGCTGCTGTCTCCGCCGCTATGAGAAGTTACCTGGACGGTACCGGCGCCCGACAGATCGCAGAAGCCCTTACGGCAGAGCATCCTTGTCCATAGTGCAACGCCGTCTTCATTCTCCGGCGGCCGGCACATACTGCTGCCGGTTCCTGTGTCTGCGCCATAGCCACCATCCGATGGCCGCAGCCGTCAACGCAGAAACCAAGTTGGCCGCCATGAAGAGCGGCACTCTTCCGTAGCGTACATATACCGTATGCCGTACGCCGTCCCCGATGGCCGTAATCCTGATCCGGCCGCCTTCTCCGCGGGTGATCTCCAGCCGTCTTTTGTTCTCATCATATGCCCGATAACCCAGATAGTTCTGGATCGGCAGTTCGATATAACAGTCATCTTCTACCGCAGTGTAAGCCACTGCCGCTTTGGTCCCCTTTTTCTCATAATTATGTACTGTCACGCCGTAGGGGTCGGAGACGATCACATCCGTGACCAGCCTGTCGTCAGAGACGCCGTTCAGACGCCACTCATGGGGATAAAATAGTCCGATATTAGCCGCCATCTTGCTCTCATGCCCTTTGGAGGCCACTGCTTCCACATCATCATAAGGCATATGGCTGTTATCCGTAGGTACAGACAGGATCACCAGCAGATTCAGGCCCACCAGCAGCGTAAAGATATGATTCCGGTAGGGCCGCAATAGTTCTGACTTGGCCAGGCCGATCACACCCACGAACATGAAACATGCCGAGGCCGGTCCCAGAAAGCGCCATGGAAACTGTATCATCGTCACGATATTCTCAAACAGATCATTGGCAAGCAGCGCCCGATTCGGGAAGTAGCCGGTGATCATATAGGTAAACACACATCCTGATGCCAGTAAATACAGCATATAGTTGTCCATGTCCGACCTTTTCTCCCGGCTTTCACACAAAAGCCGCATCACACCAATCCCCACGCAGCCAAACAACGCCAGCCCCAGGGAAAAATACTGCTTATTATACAGGCTGATACTGTGCGTCAGATTGGAAGGATTGATGGACTGCTCGAAGTAGCCGCTCCACCGAAGCACTTCTGTACTCAGCTCTCCTTTAAAGTAGAATACCAGGAAGGGAACCAGGTACCAGAGATTTAAGAGCAGCGTCATAGCAGCCGCTTTGCCAATCTCGACATATCTTTTTTCTTTCACAATGCGCACACACCACACAAGCGCGGTCACTGCGCTGAATGTTACCACAAATACTGCGCTTAAGATATGGCTCTGCAGCATACCGCTGACGCCGATCGCCAGATAATACCAGCGCTTCCGCTCTCCGAAGATCACATGATACAGGCCGGCGATCGCCAGCGGCCAGAAGATCAGGGCCAGCGTCTCTCCCAGATCGCCTCTGGAGAAAATATTGGTGAACCGGTATGGCATAAGCGTATACAGCACCACCGCCAATATCACGCTTCTTCTGGATCTGCACATGGACTTCACCGCCACGTAAGCGCTGATTCCCGAAGACAGATTGGCCAAAAATATCAGTACCTTATAAGAAAGAGCCAGCGAGACACGGCAGATTCTTAAGAATGCCCCGATATAGAGGAACAGATAGGGATACATGGCATTCATATATCCATTTCCCCGCAGCCCGTCCGGCAGGATATTGACCGGGATCTGCCCGTCCAGGATCCCATCCTTCAAGCCTTCCAGGCGCGCCAGATGATAACACAAGTCGTCGCCGTTATAGAGATAAGTCTGCATCATAGGCGTGGTCGCCAGAAGCGCCACTCCCAGAATAACGCTGTAATCTACAATCTGCTCCTTTGTGAGCCGTCTGCCTTCCTTCTGCAGATACCACCATACGGCAAGGCTTCCCAGCAGAAAAAGCGCCATAAAGAAATAGGTATCCGTATAGAACAGCGTATGAGGCACAAGCTGCAGTTCCTGGACCACCAGTTCTCCTTTACCGCTGTAGTTGATCTTAAACTGCAGCTGTTTGGCATCCTTGGACAGAGTGAACTCTGCAGCCATCTCCTTCTCAGACGGATCGATCGTCCATCCCGCTATCTTTCTGCCCTGTTCCCATAATTCCAGCGCGGAATCCCCCTCCTCCGCACGGTATCGGAGTTTGGCGGTGTAGCTGCCTCTGTTCATCACATACTGCAGAGTGTTTGCCACCGTACCGTTTCTGGCCACCGCATCCCGGAGCACGAGCGCATATTCCGAATCGATCACACCCACCGAGTGCTGCATCTCAGATCCCTTATAAACTAACGGGCTGCGCCCCTCATTTCCCAACCAGATCAACAGAGTGATCAAACACACCGTCACGATATAGACTACTTTGCTCTTCCATGATAGTTCTCTTGTCTCCATGAATGTTCCTCTTGAAATCCTACATTTTTACAGCTATTTGACTTCTGGCTTCCTGATCATGACCGGCCTGCCGTTAAGAAGTATCCCGTCGCTGCTTACGCTTTTCCACGAAGCCTTTTTCTCAGGCCGCGATATCCCCACAAAAGCTTATAATACACGATAAACCGAATTGTTGACGCCGTCTGCATCCGCACTAACTTCTTCTCCTCAGCTCCCATGCGCTCCCGATAGTATATGTTCTCCTGGAAATCCGGAAAAGCTGCCCGCATTTCCTGTCCAAGCTTCTTTACAAACCCGCACCGCACCGGCCTTACCCCCTGCATGTAGGTAAAAAGCGTATTGACATAAAAAAGCGTGGTGAAACAAAATTCCAGTTCCGCACGGTATTTCTCCAGATACCCATATGTTTCCGCTTCCCGCAGCATGATGCGCCCCGCTTCCATACGATCCTCGCATCTGCGCGTCGTGATCGTATGCACCGTGGATGTGTCATGCTGGTAATAGTAATACAGCGGTTCTTCGATATATTCAAAATGACGGGCGCGCAGCATCCAGGAATTGGCCAGCGCATTGTCCTCATAAAAGATTCCGGTCGGAAAACGGCTCGGATGGTCGATCACGATCTCCCTGCGGTACACCTTCACCACAAGGCTGCCGCCGTCCAGGATCAGAGAACGGTACTTCTCCTCATTCAGTATCCCTGTCTGCTCCGGCCTGTTGTTGTGCACTACCTGCCCGATCTTCATACTGTGTTCCCCGGTCATATGATAGTCACAGCCGACCATATCGGCTCCGGTCTCCTCACCCTTCCCGATCAGACGCTCATAGAAATCCGGCGTGATCCAATCGTCGCTGTCAATAAAACCGATCCATTCCCCCTGCGCTGCCGCCATACCGATATTCTTGGCGCCCCCCTGTTTCTGGTTGACTTCTGAATGAATGGCGCGGAATTTCTCCGGATAACGCTTCTGGTAATCCTGCAGGATCTCCCAGGAATTGTCGGTAGAGCAATCGTCCACTGCAATGATCTCATAATCCTCTATCGTCTGCGCCACCAGAGAATGCAGACAGTATTCTAATTTTCCGTCGGCCGCCATATTATAGACGGGCACGATGATCGATAGTTTCATTTACACTAACCCTCATGATTCCGCCCTGCGGAACCTCAAAATCCGAAACAAACAGGCGCTATCTTAAACACTACTTTCTCTCATAATACACCGCGATCTTCGTCACCGCCTCGATCACACTCTCCACGTCCTCGTCCGTCATGGCATAATAAAGGGGCAGCGACAGCATCTCCTCGTACAGTTTCTCCGCATTCGGACACAGGCCTTTCTTATAGCCCAGCTTCTCATAATACGGGAAATAATAGGTCGGGATGTAGTGTACGTTACAGCACACATTCTCCGCCGCCAATGCTGCAAAGAACTGTTTCCTGTCGATGGTCAGTTTCTCCGGCACGATGCGCAGGATATAGAGATGCCTTGTGGTATCCGATTCGGGAATCTCCCTCTGCACGAAAAGGCCCGGCAGCTTGCTGAATTCCTCATCATATCTGGCTACGATCTCTTTTCTCCTCTGCCGGAAAAGAGGCAGCTTGTCCAGCTGGCTGATGAGCAGCGCCGCCTGCATATCTGTCATGCGATAGTTATAGCCAAGCGCCACCTGCTCATAATACCAAGCGCCGTCCGGTTCATGCTCCATCTGTGTCTCATCTCTTGTGATCCCGTGGGTGCGGTATAGGAGCAACTTCTTATACAGAGTCTCATCATTGGTCAGCACCGCACCGCCCTCACCGCCGGTAACGGTCTTCACCGGATGGAAACTGAACGTCGTCATGTCTGAGATGGAACCGTTGGCTCTGCCCTTATAGGTAGTTCCGATCACATGGGCCCCGTCCTCGATCAGCACGAGCCCATGTTTCTTACATATCTCTGACAACCGGTCCAGCTCCACTGACTGCCCTGTATAGTCCACAGCCACGACCGCCTTCGTTCGTTCGGTGATCGCCGCTTCCACCTTCTCCGGGTCGATATTATATGTCTCCGGATCGATATCGGCAAAGACCGGTCTTCCGCCACAGTAAAGTGCACAGTTCGCCGATGCAGCAAATGTAATGGGGGTGGTGATCACCTCGTCCCCTTCTCCCACGCCTGCTGCCATCGCCGCCATATGCAAAGCCGCCGTGCCGTTGCTGCACACCACTGCATACCGCGCACCGGTCAGCTGACACAGCTTCTGCTCTAATTCCCCGATCTTCGGGCCGCAGGTCAGATCTGCACTTTTCATAACATCCACCACAGCCTGTATATCAGCATCGTCAATATACTGGTGGCCATAATATATTTTTGTCTCTCTGGCGGGTGTGCCGCCCTCGATCGCCGGTTTCTTCATTTCTCTTGTATCCCTTTCTTCCTTGTTGTCTGCATAGAATGCCGCTGTCCCTGCACCTGTAAAATTACCGTTTGTTTAAAAGGGACACGCACCTTCGTGCATGCCCCTCTGTTTTCTTCCTGCACACTCACCTTGCAGACCGTCTGTATCCCGGATCCTTCTCAACCTTTATGCATTCTCACAGCCTTTGCAGTAAATGCAAAGGCCTGGGCTGAACTGTTATGCTATTTCTCCAATTCTACATCTTTCAGCAGTTCACGGATATCCTCCACTGACAGCCATTCCGTATTCGTACCGGAACTGTAAGAGAACCCTTCCTCTACTTTCCTGCCGCTTAAGTCCGGCTGCTGCCTGTTATTCCAGGTCATCTGCGGATAAACGATGAAATGCTTATCATACTCGTAAGTCGTAAAGGAGTCCTCGGTAGTGACCATAATCTCATGCAGCTTCTCCCCCGGACGGATGCCGGTCTCCTTGATGCCGCATCCCGGCAACATCGCCTCTGCCAGATCCGTAATCTTGAAGGACGGGATCTTGCTGATAAAAGTCTCTCCGCCGGTAGCTTCCGCCAAAGCCTTGATGACAAGCTCAACACCCTGCGTCAGGCTGATCCAGAAACGGGTCATCCGCACATCCGTGATCGGAAGCTCTTTCGCCCCCTCCTTGATCAGCTTATGGAAAAGCGGTATCACAGAACCTCTGCTGCCCGCAACATTTCCATAGCGAACGATAGAAAAATTAATGTCTTTCATACCGGCATAGGCGTTGGCCGCTACAAACAGCTTGTCCGATACAAGCTTCGTGCCGCCGTACAGATTGACGGGATTGACCGCCTTGTCCGTGGATAATGCCACCACCTTGTGCACACCGCTGTCCAGCGCCGCATCGATCACATTCATGGCTCCATGAATGTTCGTCTTGATCGCCTCATTGGGATTATACTCACAGGCCGGAACCTGCTTTAATGCCGCTGCATGAATAATATAGTCCACTCCCTCACAGGCTCTGTGCAGACGCTCTCCATCCCGCACATCTCCGATAAAGAATCGCAGCTTCTCCGCAAATTCCTTAAATTCCTCCGCCATCATCCACTGCTTGAATTCATCTCTGGAATAGATGATGACCTTCTTCGGCTCGTAATGAGTCAGCACGTATCTGGTAAAGCACTTACCGAAAGAACCCGTGCCGCCGGTTATCAATATTGTTTTATCTTTTAACATCAGTTTTCCTCCGAAATCATTTCTGCTGCACCGCCCCTAAGTATAGCACAGGAAATCAGGGTTTGCAATGCATGTGCCCGCGAATCAT
>CAMWLJ010000109.1 GCA_947175055.1 uncultured Lachnospiraceae bacterium
CATATGGCACCTCCTATTCATGAACAAAAGTTCATTTACTCGCCAGCTTCGGTGATGCCTGAGGGCATACTTCTACCTCGCTGTGCGGCATACTCATGTATCATAACCGGTTTGGGGATATTTGTCAATAACATTATTAAAACTAACCCACATTATTTCACCAACTTTACAGTACATGCCATGCCAGCTCCGGCTGCTGCATCGTTTCCTCATAACTGATCCCAAGACCGGCACACCTACCTTGGATGGCAGTCTCCACTTCTTCATCCAAACTCCAGTTGATGCCCAGTTCATCATGGCAGCGGTCGAGATAAGTCTCACAGAGGACTTTCTGTTCCTCGGCACATTCTCCTATGTCATATTGATAATATTTATCACTTCCTATCGTATAGACGGTAACGATAAGGGCATCCGGTGATGTGTCAGTGCCAAACACTTCCTGATAGATATCGCTGTCACCTGCCTGATCTACGTCATAGGTATAACAGATATAATTTGTCCACCATCCGTACAGATCCTCCGTGCCATATACGGAAGCGATGGTTCCGTCGGATAGCAGCGCGGAGATTCCACCATACAGATCTCCGGCACCGCCGGAACCATACTCACTGAGAATACCATTGCTGCAAATGACCGTTGAGCTTCTGGCCCAACATTCATATTCTGCGGTCAGATACACCTTTCCGTCATTCTCACTGACAACAACCACTGCATAGCTGTCATCATCGGGTGCATAGATATTCAGACCTATAAACTTGATCAGCAGTTTTTGTGCTCCTGCGCCGTCTGCACTGTTCACATAGGCGTATTGCACTTGATCATAAGATGTTTTATCACTGTATTCAGGATCAAAGAAATATTCTGATATCCTCTGCCCCAGCTGCTCGAG
Source organism: uncultured Lachnospiraceae bacterium (assembly GCA_947175055.1). GTDB lineage: Bacteria > Bacillota > Clostridia > Lachnospirales > Lachnospiraceae > UBA3282. Next base: position 890 of record CAMWLJ010000109.1, read on the forward strand.
TGTATAGAAACTGCCTTTCTCCAGCAACGGTACGTAGTATTCATTTTCCTGGGATGATTCTATGTTCACCGTCGCCACGATCTCATTTTTTAGAAATTTCTCATACAGATTCTCGTTCTTTGTCGAATCACCCTGCGAGTCTGCTTTTTCCGACTGGTCTTCCACACTGGCAATATCGGTCTGATCGTCGACGGGCATATCTGTATCTTTGTCTGTGGAATCATTTGTATCCGCCAATGCTTCACTTTCAACTACCGATTCCTCCGCGCTCTGGTCAACCCCGACATCTTTACCGCCCGTGCATCCTGACAGAGTCGATCCGATCCAAACTGCCAGCAGTATCATCGTCACGGCTTTTTTCTTATCGATCATGTAATTCCCGTCCTTGTTGCTTTTGCTTTCACTCTCATCTCTCATTTGTCTTCACCTTTACCTCTATTCCGAAGCGTCACAAATTCTAACTGATTTTGTTCAGTTTGTTAAACTAAATTGCTCATCAGAGAATTTATTCAACCTTCACTTACCGCATTACGACAAACATAATATTACTTTCAGTAAGTATTTATGACAGATTCCTTGAAACAAAATGTATGACATCGTCAGTCTCATGCAAAATATATGGTATCAGCTCCAATGGATACACCTTTGCTCCATTCTTTAAATGTTCTAACGGAACCCAGCAATAGTCCAGGTCGATCCTTTCATCGTCAAGTTCATCATACCCATGCCAGCAGCCATCTAATGGTATATCGTGGTCATTTGACAAGTGCACTTTATAATACATGCAGATCTGATGACACGGTTTTTGTCCCCAGAGAAAAAATATTTCACCAACGGCAAATAAACGGTCTATTTCAATTTTTGCATGGAGTTCTTCTTCAAATTCTCTTTTCAATGTCTCAGTCGTCGTTTCAAAACCGGATACATGGCCTCCTATGATAGCATAATGATCATCCTTAGGTTTTTGCAGCAGAATTTTGTTGTTGTGGGTAAGCAATCCGCCAACCCGGTACGAAAACACAAATTCTTCTGTCTTAAAAAGAATATCTCTGCTCATATACTTTCCTCCCGTAACAGAAAATTTCGCCCACACAATACCACGGCACGATCACGAGATAGTAAAAAAATACGCCGCAATCTGTGCCCTGGAACTGAATTCTTCGGTTTCTAACAGTTCCCGCACCTGCTCCTTCGCATAGAAACCGGCTGTGATCTGTTCATTCGCAGAGGTATGATCTTCGAAAGTACCATCCACTTCCACAAAAGCAATCTGCGTCTTGACATCAGAGAAAGCCACTGCCGCGAAGGACGGAGGCAGGATAGCCCGAATCTTCCCCACAGACAGTCCTGTCTCCTCGTAGAGTTCCCGTTGGATGCACTCTTCCAATGACTCTCCTTCTTCCAGCATACCGGCACACAGATTGTATACAAACCGATTCACACCCATGCGAAATTCCCGGAGCAGCAGCATCTTGTCTTCGTGATAAGCTACGATAGAGACTCCGCTGACTCGTTTGCCGATAGCCTCAGGCCCGGCGATCTCACTGCGGCTGACGATCTCGTATTTCTTCTCTTTGCCTATCTTGTTCCGGTAGGTCAATTCATAGTTCTTCAAATATTTTCCATCTTTTATTTTTTCCAATTTCAAAAGTTCCATAGGGTATTGCCACCTTTTCTTAATACATATAGTTTCATATAAAATCAAAGTTCCCGCTGCAAGCAACCACTTGGCTCGTTGCTCACGGGAATAATGGGCCGTCGGCATAGTTTATATCTTCCGCATCTGCTCTGCGAGGCTGGGTCGTACTTTCTTGCGTGTGATCTCCATCAAACCAAGCCCTGTCATATCGACTACATCCGCAGGAATGCTGTCCTTTTGCAGCAGACTGCGCATATATTCGATCAACTGCCGTTCCCGTTCTTTGTCTTTCATATTGATGAAATCGACAAGGATCATACCGGAGAGATTACGTGCCCGCAGCTGTAAGGCGATCATCTCAGCCGCCTCTCGATTGATCTTGAAGATCGTCTCTTCCTTATCATGTCCCCGCTCACATTTTCCGGTATTGACATCGATGGAGATAAGTGCCTCCGTGGGTTCTATGACCAGATAACCGCCGGACTTTAACCACACCTTTCTGTCCAGAAGTTCCTGCAGACGTGACTCCACTGCATACAGTTTATATAGCGGCAGCAAAACACCCTCGTAGAGACGGATCGGAGCGGACAGGCACATCTTCGGCAGTTCTTCCTGCAATATCCCGTACACCTCCGGCAAATCGGTCACGATCTCATCGTATTCTGCAGTATAGGCATTCTGGATAAATCGCAGATAATCCGGTGCTGCCGTGCGCAGACAGCTGTAACAGGTCCGCTTGTCTGCGATCTGCATAATATGAACAAGCTCTTTGGCCAGTCTGGCTGCTTCCTCGACCAGCGGTGTCTCCTCTTCCAACCCGCCCGCATTGGTACGGACGATGATCTGGCAATGCTTACCGATCTCCTGCAATGCTTCCAGTGCCGCAAACCGATTTCTCTGTTTTCGACTCAGTTTGGAGGACACCTGTATAGGAGCCATCCTGCCACCATTAGCCTTCACCACTACATAGTTACCGGACAAAGACAGATTGGCTGTCACGCCAGCCTGCTTGGTCTTCATCGGCTCCTTAACGATCTGCACCAGGATCTCGTCTTCTGCTTTCAACTTACCGTCAAAAACGCGGTTCGTCACGATAGCATGTTTGCTCTCCGCAAGCGGCAGAAAGGTAATATAATTCTGCCCCAGATTCACAAAAGCAGCTCCGATATTTTCCGAGATATTCCTTACTTTACCGATATAGATATTGCCCACAGCATATTCACTTTGCTTCTGCACCTCTATTGACCTGATCCGGTTATCACGGATCAGCATGGAGAGAAGTCGGTCATTCAGTTTAACGATCAATATCTTGCCTTTATTCGACATATTCAGCTTATAACACTCCTTGTTGTAACTCTGGTATCCTATTTATTTACAATTGACACAGGCACAAATAAGAGAGCAAATGCTGTATGACATTTACTCTCCTAATCTTATCATGATTCCGCTTAATGAAATCTCACATCAGTCTACGATAGAATACCCATACGCATTCGCAAAGGCATCGATCTTCTTGCCGTCCCTGCACATGGAACAGCCTTCCGGACTGTAAGTCTTATATTCCGGAATATCTGCCGTAGTGAACAAGGAGTGGATCGGCATACCGAGCACACTGTTGGCCGCACTGAAGATGGCACTGATGCCGCTGAACTTCGCGCCATAATATTTGAGTGCCTGCACTGCCTTCACGATGGTCTGTCCTGTCGTCGCAGATGCCAGAAGCAGGAGTATGTTCTTGTCACGGATCATGGGAACCATGTTCTCTCTGACAACAAGATGTCCGGAGTTAACGTATTCCGGGGTCACGATATAGATCGTATTGTGGGAATTCATGGAATAAATACCAGCCCTGGTCAGATCCTCTGCCAAAAATGCACCGATCGTCTCGCATCCGTCCAAGCATACGATCGTATCTACGACAGTAGTCGCCGAAATCTGTCCGCTGAGAGCCTTGGCTGCCGCAGATGCCTCACTGAGCCTGCACTTCAAGGTGGTCATATCCAGAAAGTAATTAACATGGGAATTCGGTGTCACAAAATGTCCCGGGATTACCTTGAGGGCAACGTCAGGATGATCCTTCGATCTGATTTTTTCAGCTTTACTCTGCATAAAAATTCCTCCTTTTCTTTGGCAGGTCTTTTGCAGTCTGCATTCACTGATTCCGCGACCTATCCAATCTATGTTATATTTTACCAAATTTTTAGTATAAAATCTACACCCAATTATTAATTCATAACAATTTAAGTAATAGTTCAGCCATGAATTACTCTGCAGACTGTTTCTGAATCATCTTATCTTGATATATCAACCCACCGCATTTCCATAGGCTTCAGCGCAAGCTTCTCCTGCAGCTTACCGTGTACATACAGATCGGTCTGCTTCGGTTCCTTGGAATTATTGATGACAGCGATCTTGCCTGTCTTCTCGAAGACAGCCAGCTCTGTATCCATATTGGTGACATAGTACTTCTTCATCTCTTCTTCCTGATGGGCCGCATAGTAGATAGCACGCAGCAGGATACGGCAATTCTGCGGGGAATACGGCAGCCCGGTGAAGTATACGCTGCGCCCTTTGCCGTACTCGTTAACTACCAAACGGCTGTATTTTCCGTCCATATTCAGGATCTGGTAATGTTCACCCTGCGCATAGATCCGGCTCTTGCCTTCACCGAAGTTGATCTCGCCCGGCGTGTCCTCCAAAATAAAATGTTCCGGATTCAGTTCGTTGTACTTATCCGTACTCATGGAAAAGCCCAGCTCTCTGTCCACACCCAGCACGTCGCTTAACTGGAAATACCGTCCCTGATACTGGCAGGCGCTTGGCTCACCCACACCGATAAAGCCGCCGCCCTCATCCACAAATCTGCGGATAGCGCATACGACCTGCTCGTCCTTCCAGTTCTCCGCACCGCTCCAGGAAGTGTAAGCGTCTCCCGCATTGATGATCACCTTGATCTCCGGATCGATGCCCTCTCTGATCTGATCAAAAGTGATAAACTCCACATCGATAGGCATACCGCTCAGGCACTCGATCACACCCACATAAGAATAGATCTCTCTGTACCACAATGCGTGGTGTACCTGATTGGCCATCCATCTTCTGAGGTTGCCCCAGCAGTTTAAGATCCCTACTTTGAAAGGTGTCTTGTATGCCTGCGTTCCCTGCATGTTCTCATGTATCTGCCGGAACTCTCCAACCACTTGACTGACTTGGTCGATAAATCCCGGCCAGTTTGCCGCAAGCTTCAAATAGCCGCCATATCCGATCCGATCCAAGGGAGATCGGAGAATGGCCCTTCTTGCCTTCATCCAGTTATCCTGTGCCTCACCGATGGGATCTCCGCCTTCGGTAAAGACATCCGGGAAGAAATAAGGAAGCAGACGTCCTTCCGTATATTTTACACCCTTGATGTCGGAGATCATCCGCAGTGTCACGCCGTCACCCACGGAACCGACCACGGCATCCAGACCGATGTTCTCAAAATATTTGCCGAAAGGCTCTGTCCCGATCCAGTGATCGCCAAGGAACATCATAGCCTCTTTGCCGTAGCTGTGCACGATATCCACCAGTTCCTTCGCCAATTTCGACACTTCGATCTGCTGGAACTCGATAAAGTCCTTAAATTCTTTTGAGGGTACGCGGAAAATGGAATTATGGTAACCCTGATCCACGATAAATTCCGGACGGAACTTATAGCCCGCCCACTTCTCAAATTGCTCCAGGATATAAGGGCTTACACTGGCACTGTAGCCGAACCACTCCACGAATTTCTCCCGCTTCTGGTCGTCAAAAGTCAATGTAAACTGATGGAAAAAGGTGGTAAAGCGCACCACATCCACATGCGGATTGTCCTCACACCATTTCTTAAGCTTCTCCTTCACATAGACTTGTGTCTTGGGCTGTCTCACATCAAATGTCAACTGGTGAGGTGCATCCTTCCAGTCGTTGGTGATAAAATTGTACATATGCACCGGATCCCAGATTAGGAAAGCCAGAAAGCTGACCGTATACTGATGATAGGGAACAGACTCGATCACCACTTCTCCGGTGGCCTCGTCGTACTCCCATCGATCGGTGGGCACCACTTCCCCCGTGGTCCTGTCGATGACTTCCCACCAACGTTTCGGGGAATCAATGGTGTTCACCTTAAGCTGCTGGGTATGGAATCCCTTCATAAGTTCGATACGAAGCTCATTGCCTCTTGCCGTCAGGCGGTCGCTGATCAGATATTCCTGCTGTACCTCCTCCGGATTCTGCATCGCCCAGTCATTATCTTTCCTGGTAGTATAATAGGTTGCATAGATCTTGGCGTCCTGACTCAAAAGAGCTTCCGGCATAGTGGTGCCATCGCAGTCCCGCAAGGCATCAGCCCCCAGCTCATTCTTCAAACGTATCGTTTCCTCTACCATGTCCACATCTGTAGGCAGAGTCAATCTGCCGGTCATTTCTGTCATTTGCATCGTCTCCCTCATTTCTGCGCCGCTTCCTGTCAGTAACGTGTTCGTGCCGAGCAGCGCACAGGCACAAACAATACCTTCTCTATTGCTGTCTGCAGCCGTCCACACAGCGGACTGCCGCGTCGTACTCACAAACCCCCTCAGAAGCTGTCTGTGAATCATGACCTATACATTCAGTATAGAGAATCCGACCTATAGAATCAATCAAATTGTTGTCTGAAATTTTAGATATCTTGCTGGACAAAATATCTAAAATCTGCTATAGTTGCAGCAACTGTACAAAATAGAATTTGAATTGTCACGGAAGGAATATCCCTATGGGAAACACAAGACACCGTATCGATAATGAAAAACCGTCCGCTTTCGGCCAGGCCAGGCTGCTTTATGTCTCCACCTCCAAATATGAAGGCGATTGGCAGAGCATCCTGCACTCCCATCCTTTCAGCGAACTTTTTTATGTGATCAACGGACAGGGTGCTTTCCTGGCAGAAGGCTCCGAATTCCCTGTCAAAAAGAATGACATGGTCATCATCAATCCCCATGTACAGCATACCGAAAAGTCACTTCCGGGTGCGCCTCTTGACTATATCGTGCTGGGCATCGAAGGATTGTCCTTTTCCTTCGGAAGACTTACCACTGCCAGGGCCGGTGTAGCTTCGCAGCCGACCCCCGATACAGTCTATAAATATAATATGTCTAAGACCAATGTCTACTCCTATCTGAATAGCATGCTGGAGGAGATCACAGAGCAGCAGGAAGACTATGAAGCTGTCTGCCAGAATCTTCTGGAAGTACTGTTGATCTGTATACTGCGAAGCGGCAGCCTTTCCGTGGTGCCGGATAACAGCCGCCTCTTAAACAGAGAATGCACCCAGATCAAAAACTATCTGGATGCAAACTATTCTGAGGATATTACGCTTGACTCGCTGGCCGCCCTCACACATATGAACAAATACTATCTG
>CAMWLJ010000110.1 GCA_947175055.1 uncultured Lachnospiraceae bacterium
TTAGAGTATGGCATAAAAGCACTAACTATCCAAGGCGGTGGATTTGACGCTTACGCATATAATGTCCAGATCGCAGTAGAGAACTATTTCATTATCCACGGTCATGTAAGCAATGACCGTACTGATCACGATACACTGATCCCGGTAATGGAGAAGTATCGGATGGCTTTTGGGGAAATGCTGGAAGAAGTGACTGCTGACAGTGGTTACTGCAGCGAAAAGAACCTGCTGTATCTGAATGAGCATCAGATTGCCAGCTATATCAAACTTCAGGATCATGAAAAAAGAAAGATACGTGCTCATACAGAGGATATCGGCAGGCATTACAACATGACATACCGGATCTTTGAAGATGAGCATTACTATATCTGTCATGATGGGAGGCAGCAGCGTCATAACCGGACAGAAACCAGAGAGAAGGATGGATATATCCAGACATTCGAAGTATATGGGTGTGGAGACTGCAGCGGATGTGAACATAAGTCCCTCAGCCTGTATAAATACGATGCAGAAAAGAATGTAGACTGGAACAAAGTCATGAAGATCAATGAACGGTGGGAAGAGCTGAAGGAAGGATCCAACGCGAACATTCAGAGTGAGAAAGGGATCCTGAAGCGAAAAATCCGATCCATCTAGACAGAAGGGCACTTTGAAGGCATCAAGGAAAACGAAGAGTTCCGGCGTTTTGATTATCGTAGCTGCGAAAAAAGTATATAAAGAATTTATGCTATACGCGATCGGCCGGAATATCAATAAATACCATCGGTTTGTGCATGAGGAAATAGAAAAATACGTAGGAAAAACAGAGCCGAAAACAGCTTATGGAAAAGGCGGACTGAAAAAAATAAGGCCAAGGGGTTATTGCGCCCTAAAATAAGCTGAGCCAAAAGAAAAGAAGGAATCCTATGGGATGTCAGGATTTGAAAAAGCCTGAATTTCATGGGATTCCTTCTTTCTTAGGAATTAGGGGCTAAAATTGGTATTAACCGACAGCCCTATTTGTAATGTAGCCGATAGTCGTCGCGAAAGTGTCCAAAACATTTTACCTTTAGGGAATTTTGTAGTAGGATAGATATGGGAATTGAGATAATAAAGAGCGAGGAAGGGGAAGGCGCAGATGGCGCCGGAATCAGTGTGGGATCATGAAGAAGACAAAAACTGGTATTTTCAGCAATGCAGTACTGAAAAACATTGCATATATAACAATGTTCATCGATCATTTCTTTGCGGTAGTATATTATACGATGATGCAGCAGCTGCAGACGGCAGGATATACAGTCGGTGATGAGAGAAGAATCTATTCTGCGGGAAGGGCAGTGGGCAGGATATCTTTTATTCTGTTTGCTTATCTAATAGTCGAAGGATTTCTACATACGAAGAGCAGGAAGGCTTATCTGTTGCGGCTGGGTGCATTTGCCTTTGTGTCTGAGATCCCTTTTGATCTGGCTTTTTCGGAGGTTCTTTTTGACTGGGAAAGTCAAAATATCTTCTTTACGCTGCTTCTGGGAGTGCTTGTCCTGATGATCTGGGAGTGGGCAGACAGGAAGAAAGTTAAGTGGGTGGGTGCAGTGGCCCTCTTGCTGGGGTGTGCAGCGGCATACGCTTTTCAGACGGACTACCGCTTTATGGGGGTACTGCTGATCTTCGCATTATATCAGACCAGAGAGAAGAGTCTGCCCGTCCAGGTGTTGGCAGGAGGCTGCGTAATGTTGTTTGGCACATGGAGTGCCAATTGTCTCCGTTACGCGGATCGTTATACGCTGGACTATCTGTTCCGTTTTTCTATGCGGGAGATGTATGGTCTCTTTGCATTTATCCTGATTGCCCTGTATAATGGCGAAAAGGGCCGTCAACTGCCGAAGGCGGTCTGCTATGGCTTTTATCCGGTGCATTTGCTGCTGCTGCACTTTGCGGCGATGATGCTTTCGGAGGGGGCGTATTGGAGCATATGACCGATCGCAGGGTAGAAGCTGTTGGCCGGCGCTCTTGGTGTAAAGCGTTTCAGAATGGAGAGAAAGATGCTATATGACAGCGATACACGAAAATTCCATGAAAAAGTATATTAAGGTAGTCAGTATCCGTGTCATTGCGGACGTGAAGGGGTACGGTGTGGCGATAGCGGCGGTGCTATTGTATGCGGTGGCAGTCAATCTGATATTCCATGCTTTCTGCCCGCTTGTCATTCTGAGTGGGTTTCCCTGTCCTGGATGCGGTGTCAGCAGGGCGACGCTCTGCTTTATGACCGGTAGATGGCAGAGCGCCTGGCAGATGAATCCGGTCATCTTTCCGATTGCGCTGTTTGCGGCGTATTTCTGCCTGTGCCGTTATCTGCTTGGCAGGAAAGTGAAAGGTGCTAAGACAGGTATCGCGATGATCTTCGTGCTGTTGTTCGTTGTATATTGTCTGCGGATGTACCTTTATTTTCCGGACAGGATTCCGTATGTTTACGTAGAAGAGAATGTTTTGGCACGAATTTTCCCTTTTTACGAACAAATATTACACGAGTACGGGATTTTGTGATAAAATGATGAAACGAACATATGCTTTGTCGTGCGAAAGGATGTTTCGATCTGAATCGAACGGCAGGCAGAAGGAGAAAGAGCCGGCCTGGAAAAGGATAAGGCACGAATAGACCTATAGGACGGAAAGAGAAAGTATAAATGAAGTGCGCTGTCTGGCGGAGTCTGGACAAAAGCAGCGCGGAAATGAGGAAGATCATGGCAGATAATGAATTATATCCGGAACAGAAGGAAGAATGGAAAGAAGAACAGACAAAAGAGCAAGGGGAAGACCCCATAGAGGGCGTACGGTTTGGGGAACAGCCGGGGCTGTCTGCAGAACATGAAGGGCATAACGAAACTTTCCCGAATGAAGCGGTGCAGCATGACAGCCCTTATGGAAACGGCATGTCACAGTACAATGCAACTTATCCGAATGATGTGGCATATCAGAACAGCCGGCCGTATCAGAACGGTGCGGATCCGTATAACAGTTATCAAACCGATCACCAGACGCCGCCGTATTACAACGGCGCTTACTCCGGTGCGGGAGACCGCGGCTACAATGGCGCATACCAGCAATATAACGGCCCTCAGTCTTACCAGAATGCCTATCAGGACAACGGCCGCATGGAATTGGAGGAGCCTGTCAAGATCAGCGAATGGGTCCTGGCTATGGTGCTGATGATGATCCCTTGCGTGAATATCATTATGATGTTCGTGTGGGCGTTCAGCAGCACGGAGAAGAAGAGCAAATCTAACTTTTTTAAGGCGTATCTGATTTTCTTCGGCATATCCATGGGTGTGATGGTACTGATTTGGATCGCGATCGTGTTTTTTGCAATGTTAATGTATTGACATGTTCCTGTTTCATTCCTATTTCGCTGTCCAGCGTCCGGATGCGCCGCAGGGCAGGATCAGGGAATTGGAGCTGACGGGCAGGCCGATCTCACCGGCTTCCACATGTCCTCCGAACTGTGGGGTGATAACGGTCTGCAGCATATAGGACAGCACTGCCGGCTGCAGGCCGGTCGTATAAGAATTTATCAGGAAGAAGCGAGCATCTTTCGACAGGATCTGCGCGGTAAGTCGCAGGAAGGGGAAGATGCTTTCTTCTATTTTCCAGATTTCGCCTTTCGGGCCGCGGCCGTAGGAAGGCGGATCCATGATGATGGCGTCATAGGTATTGCCGCGGCGGATCTCACGCTCTACGAACTTGACACAGTCGTCCACCAGCCAGCGGATCGGCGCATCTGACAGACCGGAAGCGGCGGCATTTTCCTTTGCCCAGGCGACCATGCCTTTGGAGGCATCCACGTGGGTCACGGCGGCGCCGGCTTTGGCAGCAGCTAGGGTAGCGCCTCCGGTATAAGCGAAGAGGTTGAGGATCTTTAGCGGCTGTCCTCCTTTTGTCCTTTCGTTCGTGCATTCCTTTATAATAGAAGAAAACCAGTCCCAGTTTACGGCCTGTTCAGGGAAAAGCCCTGTGTGCTTGAAACTGAAGGGCTTCAGATGAAAAGTGAGCTCTCCATATTGAATGCTCCATTCCTGGGGCAGCCGGAAGAATTCCCACTCGCCGCCGCCTTTGGAACTTCTGTGATAATGGCCGTTCTTCTGTTTCCAGCGACGGTCCGTGCGCGGTGTGTCCCATAGGACCTGCGGATCGGGGCGTACCAGGATATACTCCCCCCAGCGCTCCAGCTTCTCGCCACCGGAGGTGTCGATTACTTCATAATCTTTCCATGTATCAGCTATCCACATAGCGATCCTCCATTCTTGTCCGGTTACGGTAAACGCCTTTCTGTCCCATGTGCCACAGTATGGTCTCAGCGCTCTTTACCGCCTCGTTGATTCTGTATTTATTATGCATAAAAAATTATTTTTCGCAAATAGTAAAAAAGGGCGCAGCGCGCTTATTGTGCAAATAAAAAACACTGCGTGACAAATAAAAGGCCGCAAATCATGCCAAATTATATGTAATATATACAAAACTGGACGGAACAAAATGCGCACTTCTGACAATCTGACAAATATGTCCAGAAAAACTATTGACTTTGGTTGTGCAGGTTGCTATAATCGTAACATCAAGAGAATTCAATCATTTGGATTGTTACTGCAATCGAGCGGGCAAAACCAGATCATATGAATTGACCGACGGGTTGATTTATATTGTTTGGTTTTTTATTTTGTTATCGAAAGATTCAGCGGATAGGGGAATGAAAAGTGCGTATCGAGAAGGTAATCAATAATAATATTATCCAGGCACGGGATAATAACGGTGTAGAGCTGGTCGTCATGGGAAGGGGCATCGGATTCGGCAAGGGACCGGGCAGTGAAGTGAACAACGCAGCGATCGAGAAGACGTTCCGGCTTGACAACATGGATGATAAAGAGCAGTTTAAGAGATTACTGGCTTCTTTACCCTTAGAGCATATCCGGCTGGCTAACGATATCATTTCATACGCCAGAGAGAGCCTGAAGATCAGGTTGAATCAGAATGTTTATCTGACGTTGACAGACCATATCAGTTTCGTGATCGACAGATATCGGGCCGGGATGAATTTTGACAATATACTGGCAGACGAAGTCAGGCTATTTTATCCGGTGGAGTATTCGGTCGGCAGGTATGCGCTTGAGATGATCGAGGAACGGACCGGTTGTCGGCTTGTGGAGGACGAGGCAGCGTCTATCGCGCTTCACATTATCAATGGCGAGACGAATCTTGTTATGGGTGCGGCGTTTCAGATGATCAAGATGATGAGAGAGATGATGGAGATCATCGAGCGGCATATCACTATTCCGGAAGGCAGGAATTACCCGAAGGAAAGGTTGGCTTCTGACTTGAAGCAGCTTGCTAACAGGCTCGTCTCTGAGGAACCCATGAGCGGGCGCAAGGACGATGTGCTGTACAGTTTTGTGCAGGATCATTACAAGGAAGAATACCAGATCATCAACGGTATCAATGAGTACATAGAGGGAGCGTACCAGTGCAGTATGACAGAGGAAGAGAAGATTTACCTGGCACTGAACATCAAGCGTATGAGAGACCTCTATGCAGGATAGGACAGGGACAGAAAGTGAGGGGCGAGAGATGAAACTTTTTCAGAATTTGTTTGGCAAAGGAAGCGGTATCGAGCTTGCGGCGCCGGTAGCAGGGAAACTAGTAGCGATCAGTGAGGTGAACGATCCTACTTTCGGTGAGGAGATTCTTGGCAAAGGGGTAGCAGTGATACCTTCGGACAACCGAATCTGTGCACCGGCGGACGGTACGGTCAGCACCGTATTTCCTACCGGACATGCGGCGGCTATCACTGCCGATTCGGGTGCGGAGATCTTGATCCATATCGGATTGGATACCGTGAAGCTGAACGGCAAACATTTTACGATTCATGCGAAGGAAGGCGATAAGGTCAAGAAGGGCGACTTGCTTCTGGAAGCGGATATTGAGCAGATCAAAGCAGAAGGATATGATGTCATCACACCGATGGTGATCTGTAACTCGGACGAATTTTCTAAATTCGAGATGGCAGCATCGGGCGATGTGTCACAGGGTGATGTGGTCCTGACGATCGAGAAGTAACGAGTTTTATTGTGGCCTGCAGGATCGGGTGTCAATGCAGGGCATGTAAGACTGTGCAACAGCACAATGATTCATATGATATTGATTGGGTTCATGGATCCATGAGATATAGATACTAAAGGCATTGGTTCTATGGCTAGGGTAGAACTGAGGAATAATTTTATGAGGGGGTAAAAGTATATGATGAAGTATTTACAGAAACTGGGTAAAGCTTTGATGCTTCCCGTAGCATGTCTGCCTATCTGTGGTATCCTGATGGGTGTTGGATATGCGCTTTGTCCTTCCACCATGCAGGGTGGTGAGGTTGTTGGCTTTATGAATCAGCTGGGATTCTTTCTGGTGAAAGCCGGCGGCGCGCTGATCGACAATATGGCACTCCTGTTCGTTATCGGTGTAGGTGTGGGAATGTCTGATGACCATGACGGTACTGCTGGTCTGGCAGCATTTGCGTCTTGGTTGATGATCACCAACCTGCTTGCGACAGGTACAGTGACGACATTGATGCCTTCGATCGCAGAGAGCGCTAACAAGACATTGGCATTCAATAAGATCGCCAATCCGTTTATCGGTATTTTGGCCGGTATCATCGGTGCATCATGTTATAACAAGTTTAAATCAACGAAACTGCCGGATTGGTTGTCCTTCTTCAGTGGTAAGCGCTGCGTGGCGATCATCTCTGGTGTGGTATCCATCCTTGTGGCAGCGATCCTGCTGTTTGTATGGCCGATAGTATTCGGCGCACTGATCGCAGTTGGTCAGAGTATCGTAGGACTGGGTCCGGTTGGCGCAGGTATCTATGCATTCCTGAACAGATTATTGATTCCGACAGGTCTGCATCATGCATTGAACAATGTATTCTGGTTTGACACCATTGGACTTGGTGATCTGACCCACTTCTGGGCAGGTGAGACCAGTGCAGATGTTACATGGAGTCTTGGTATGTATATGTCAGGCTTCTTCCCTTGTATGATGTTCGGTATTCCTGGTGCTGCTCTGGCAATGGTTCATACAGCGAAGGATAATAAGAAGAAAGTAGCGATCGGTCTTGTTGCATCCTCAGCGATCTGTGCATTTGTCTGTGGTGTTACAGAGCCCTTTGAATTCGGTTTCATGTTCCTGGCTCCGTTGCTGTATCTGATCTATGCGATTCTTTACGGTATCTTTACAGTAATTGTTGCGTTGCTTGGATTCCGTGCAGGTTTCAGCTTCTCGGCAGGCGCTACGGACCTTGTATTCTCGGCATTCCTGCCTGCAGCGGATAAGACATGGTTGATCCTTCCGCTGGGCATTGCAGCATTTGCAGTATTCTATGTTGTGTTCCGCTTTGCGATCGTTAAGTTTGACTTAAAGACACCTGGTAGAGAAGACGATGATGTAGAAGAAGAGAAGAAAGCAGTTCTGGCTAACAATAACTATACAGAAGTGGCAGCAATCATTCTGGAAGGTCTTGGCGGCAAGGAGAACGTTGCGTCTCTTGACAACTGTATTACAAGACTCCGTATGGAGATCAAGGATAACACGAAGGTGAACGAGAAGAAGATCAAATCGGCAGGCGTTGCAGGCGTTATGAGGCCGGGCAAGACTTCCGTACAGGTTATCGTAGGTACGAAGGTACAGTTCGTTGCTGATGAAATGAAGAAGATGTTATAGGTATTATATCATTTTTCATAATACCGAAACCCCTAGCAGAACGGAGGCCTTCGGGTCTCCGTTTTTAT
>CAMWLJ010000111.1 GCA_947175055.1 uncultured Lachnospiraceae bacterium
CACTGTGCAGGTACATGGTGTTAGTCTTACCCATTTTTGACAGGTTATTCAAATTTTGTTAATTCTGTCCTGTAAAAAAATTTCTGCAGTATCTGGTCATAGGTTTCTCCGTTTAAAGCCATACAGTTGGCCCCATACTGGCTCATGCCAAATCCGTGTCCGACCCCCGTCACCCGGAAGATCATCTGTCTCTCCTCCTTTTTCATTTCAAAGGACGCCGACGGCAGGTCGAAAAGATAGCGGAAACTCTCCCCGTCAATCTGCTCCGGCTCCTTATCCTGTGCCGTAAACGATACGGCAGTCACATATCCGGCAGTATCATAGGTGAAACTTGCACCTTCCCATATCTCCACTTCGGAAAATCCACTCTGCAGCTTTTCCTGCAGCGCACATATATAGTCTGCCCTGGATACGCTGACCGTGCTGCCATAGTTGCGCGCAGCCTTATCCTGCATACAGGACACGCTCCTCAGATATGGTCTTTGGTCCGTATCCCACACTTCAGACGCATCCCTTGTCTGGCCGTTGCTGATCTGGAAGTAAGACGCCTGGATCGCTTCTCCCTCGTAAGACAGGTACAATCCGTCAGTCTCCTCCACCGCCTGCCGCCAGATCTCAAACTCTTCCATAGAAATATCCAGCTCGTACCATCGGTTCTGTCCGTCGCCGGACAACAAAAGTTCCTGATCCTCCTGCTCTTTCAACGCTTGGACCAATTCCGTCCGAAGCAGCACTGCCTGCGCTTTTAGTGCCTCTTTTTCATAGGTTTTTGGCATCACCGTGCTCAGCTTATAGACCAGATACTCTTCCATCGGGATCTCCCAGACACCCCAATCCATCGATACTAAGATCTTATGCTCCGCGCTTTCTCCTTCCAGCCGCACGATGCTGGTCTGCCGCAGCTTTTCTGTTTCTTTTCCCACATGCCCCCACAAGCTGGCGCACACATAAGGCAGCAAAAAAACAAACAAAAGAAAGCCGCCGGCATCTCTTTTGCTTGTTCTTTTTAAGACGATTCGATTATACTTCACATGAAACACCCCACAAATGTGAACGGTAACAGATTGTTACTCCTATATACTACCATTCTTATGTGGCTTCTTCCCTTTTTATAACTATGTCCTTCCTACCGCGCCAGATCCAGATGCTGTACGGTAGACACCGTACCATTCTCATACAGGAAGATACCCGTACTCCTGATCATGGCATTGTTCTGATTATCTTTCTCGGAATTCAGGGCAAACTGTGTTGACACCTTTCCCAATCCGATCGCACCCACGCCCAGATCCGACAGATGATACAGCTTATCGTCGCCGTTCTCATCTTTCGTCCAGATCAACAGCTTCTCCCATATCGGATCTGCCTCGTCGATCCATCCGTTTCCGTCTGCATCGTATTTCGCCAGATCGGCGAAACCGTCGCCCGACTTCGTCCCGAAAAGCTCACTCCCGTCATTGATCTCTCCGTCGCCGTTCAGATCCAACGCCAGAAAACCGCTGCCGGCCTTAAGCTTCGATATCTCTTCCTCTTCCCCATCCTGATCCAGATCAAAGAAGAATTTCTGATCCGACACCTGCGCAATATTTGTATCCAGATTGATCACCAGCGGATCACAATACTTCACAACTTCCGTCGTATAAGTCTCCTTATAATATTCCTCGAATCTGCGGCTCATGGAAAACTCCAGATTGAAAGACAGCTCTCTCCCGTCCGCTGTCTTGACCATTCCCTGGGTAGCAAACGTCGTATGTTCTTCTTCCATATGGTAGTACTCATTGGTGAACGTGTTCACCTGATAGACAGTCGCCCCGCCGTTCATCCCAAAGTCATTCGGCGTTCCCAAGATCTCCTGCTCGCTGACATTCTCGCCGCGAAACCGGAAAAAAAGATCCATCAAAAACCGCACGCATTGCTGCCTGATCGTCATGACGGGATCCTGTCTTCTCTCTGTTCCCGAAACTCTTCCCGTATTAGATAAATTCTTAAAATGTGTCGTGATGTCGTCCAAATTCGCAGTGTTCTTCTCATTCCCGCCGGTCTGTTCCGTATCATCGCCGGTGCTGACCAGACTTCCGAAGAAACCGCCAAGACTGCTGTTCATGCTTCCTGTACGCCGCATCGTAGAACCTGTCATAGATCTGGCCGTCACAGAAGCATACCTTCTGGAAGACTGCATTCCCATTACACTGGAATCGATCCTCACTATAACCTCCTTTTGCCAAGACCTCATCTACGCCTGTCTGTGTCACCGACTGCACCTTCCATGATGCATGGCAATAGAAAGGACGGCACCCTTAAAGAAAATCCTTTTCCCTTAAAAATACCGTCCGTGGTCTATACATTATTCAAATTCAAGAAACAATCGTCTGGCCAGGATCAACCGCCCCTCGTACTCTATATATCGGACGACGTTTCCAATTCCTTTAGACCCTGTTGTAATTGATCAGACATCCTTTCAGGATGATCTGCCTCTCCTCATCCGTCAATTCACCAAGGCGCAGTGTAAACTCTGTCAGCTCGTTCTCTTCCACGGATACCCTGTATGCTTTGATCTCTTCTGTCTTCTCCTCCACTGCCTGCCTGATTCCCGGGAAGAACAGATAATCCAGATTCTTAAACGGCAGCTCGCCTTCCTCGATCAGGAAGGGCAGCATACCCCAATTGATCAGGTTGGAACGGTAACGCTTGGTCGCATATTCGTTGGCGATATTAGCCCATCCGCCCAGTACCTTCTGGCAGCTTGCCGCCTGCTCTCTGGCAGACCCGTCACCCGGCTTTACTGCAAAAATGGTGGAACCAAATCCCGTATTCTCGTGGGAAGCGTCTGCAAAACGTTCTTTGATCACATTCATCACCGGCTTTACGTCCGGATGCGCCTGGCAGGGATGCTCCCCCTGCATTCTCGCCTTCTCCGCCTTCTGGATGTCTTTGGCTCTTCCCACATATTCCGGATCCTTTCTGGACAGGGTAAACTCAGCCAGTCCCAGCGGGTTGGAGCGATAAGAGGACGTCTCCCCGGAAGGGATCAGCTCGTCCGTCGTGGTCACCGGGTCATGGATCTCGGATACGATGCGCAGCACCAGATTTTCCGGCAGCGCGCCCATGGCAGGCCAGTCCTTGATATTCGGGCCAAACTGGATCTCCACACTCTCATCCGCCACCCCTTTGGAGTCAAATACACGATTCCTGTAAATATTTGCATCAAAGTAATATTTATATTTTGTCAGTTCCCCGTCAAATTCCGTGGCTGACGTGAGCACGCCTTTATTCGCCGCCGTCGCCGCGATCGAGCGGGCATCCATGAGCGCTACGAAGGAAATCTGGCCGTTCTGCAGCTTGGAGCCTTCTCTGTTCGGGAAATTCCTTGTAGAGTGGCGGACACTGAAGGCATTGTTTGCCGGTGTATCACCCGCGCCGAAGCAAGGACCGCAGAATGCCGTCTTCAGGACCGCTCCCGTCTCCAGGATCGCAGCCGCACAGCCGTTCTTGATCAATTCCATGTAGACCGGCATGGATGCAGGATAGACACTTAACGTAAAGCCGTCCGCTCCGATATAAGAACCTCTCAGGATATCTGCCGCCGCACATATATTCTCAAATCCGCCGCCCGCGCAGCCGGCAATAATGCCCTGATCCACCATGAACTTGCCGTCTGCCACTTTGTCCTGCAGGGAATAGGGCACCGCATTGTCCAGGCTCACTTTCGCCCGCTCCTCCACGTCATGGAGGATATCCTGCAGATTTGCATTCACTTCATCGATGGTGTAAGTATTGCTGGGGTGGAACGGCATTGCGATCATCGGCCTGATCTTCGACAGATCCACCCTGATCATACCGTCATAATATGCCACCTCGCCCGGGTTCAGTTCCCGATACTCCTCCACTCTGCCATGAATCTCATAGAAGTTCCTGATCTCCTCATCCGTCCGCCAGATAGAAGAAAGACAGGTCGTCTCTGTAGTCATGACATCGATGCCGATCCGGAAATCCGCGCTCAGACCTGACACGCCCGGCCCTACAAACTCCATCACCTTATTCTTCACATAACCGTTACCAAAAACCGCACCGATGATCGCCAGCGCCACATCCTGCGGACCCACGCCTTTCACTGGCTCCCCGGTGAGATAAACGCCCACGATACCAGGCATATTAATGTCATACGTCTGCGACAGCAGCTGCTTTACCAGCTCCGGGCCGCCTTCGCCCATAGCCATGGTCCCAAGCGCCCCGTAGCGCGTATGGGAATCGGATCCAAGGATCATCCTGCCCCCGCCGGCCAGCATTTCCCTTGCATACTGATGTATGACTGCCTGATGCGGCGGCACATAGACGCCGCCGTATTTCTTCGCGCAGGTCAGGCCAAACATATGGTCATCCTCGTTGATCGTGCCGCCTACCGCACACAGAGAATTGTGGCAGTTGGTCAGCACATACGGAATCGGGAACTTCGTCAGGCCCGACGCCCTGGCTGTCTGTATGATACCCACGAAAGTGATATCATGGGATGTCAGCTTGTCAAACTTGATCTTCAGCTTGTCCATACTGCCGGAAGTATTGTGCTCCTGCAGGATCCCATAAGCCATGGTATTCTTCGCAGCTTCCGCTTTGGAGACCTCCTGGCCGGTCTTATTCTTTATCTGCGCCGCAGCTTCCGCTCCTTCAGGAATGATTTCCGTCCCATGCAGCAGATATGCGCCGCTTTCCATTAATTTGATCATATTCTCCTCCATTCCGAAGCGCTTTACGCTGAGGACGCGAACAGAATTCAGGAGTTTTCCAAAGGAATACTCCAATTTTGCTCTGCGATCAAGGAGTTTGTGGCGCTTCGACACAAACTCTTTAGTTTGAAAGAACACCTATGGCATGATACTTGTGACCACATGCTCTGCCTTCTCTCCCAGCCACCGGTCCATTCTGCCGAGAATAAGCTCCCTTACCGCTCCGATCATCAAACACAAGAGCAGCACGGCGGCCACGATTCCGGCCAGTACCATAAAGCCCGTCATACCGCCTTCACTCTTAAATCCACTGTCGAGCAGCCTCTGCATGACAACCGTTACCAGTACGTCATTCAACGCGAAGACCGCAAAGACATTAGCGGCGGCTTTATTAATGAACCGTGATCCGATGTGCAGTTCCTTAAACAGGTAGAACAGAATGACTGCCATCATCAGATTCGTAATGCTGTTATCCTTACACAGATGATGAGATATCTGACCGACCTTTATCGGTATCTCGTGGGATATTCCGTTTATGATCCAGAGGAATACAAAGAGAACCCCTGCCTTTCCCGGCAATTTCACATCCCGATACATCCGAATGTATCTTCCCATCATATAGATCATGATCATATGCAAAAGTCCCTTGCCGTTATCCGGAACAATCTCAAAATAGAACAGTGTAGGCAGCACGCTTAGCAGCATAAACAGCACAAACAGTAGTCTTTCAAATTCCTTCTGCTTCAGTGCATCGATAAATTTCTGGATATACTCACTCAAGAAAAGAAGACACACATAGCAGGAATAGAACCAGTATTTTCTTGTAATAAACGGCAGCATGGATTTCACGATCTGCTCCAATAGTGCAGCGCCCTGTAACTGCTCGGGCATGACCGTATAGAGCAGGGCAGTTTCTGCCAGGGAATAGGTGATCATCATGCATTCCATCCTGACAAACTTCCTGATGTCAAACTTCATTCCGTAATACCCCGAAATCAGCATAAAGCAGGTCACACCGATATTACAGATCCCGTTCACCATACCGTTCAGGACAAATGCCGTCTTTCCGTTTACCAGATAAAATAAAAATCTGTTCGCATGAATAAACACGATCATGAACATCGCGATAATACGCAGCAATTCATGGTTTGAATTTCTTACAGCTTTCACCATAACTTATTTCCCCGGATCCCTTATCGCTTTCTGCCCTGAACTATCACCTCAATCTCCACAGCCACATCCTATTATATAAGATATATGAAAGCCGCGCAAGCCAATCAGCCTGTTTTTATCGCCCCGCCCTCCTGTCATTTCTCACTGACATGGTATTTCTGATAGAAACGGTAATCTTCCACCCTGCAGTTGACCCGCAGCCGTACACCCTCTTCCATATATTCCGTCTCGAACACCACCGCATTCTCATTCAGGTAAGATACTGCCCGGCCATCCGTATAAGGAATCAGCAGTGTACACTCCTGGTATCCTCCGGCCAGCTTCTTCTCGATCAGACAAACCAGTTCTTCCATGCCGATCCGCTCTCTCGCTGACAAATAGATACTGTTCTCCGTCACCTGCGGAAGCGCTGCCGTTACCTGCCCCGGCTCTGCACCTGCCATCCCCGGAATCTTATCCGCGTTCACCAGATCGGCCTTGTTATAAACATAGAGCATCGGAATACCGTCCGCTTCCAGTTCCCGCAGCGTCTGGTTCGTGACCGCGATCTGCTCCTTATAGTGCGGATCACTGTAATCTACGATCTGCAGCAGAAGATCGGCCTCCTTCGCCTCCTCCAGGGTAGAATGAAAAGCTTCCACCAGATTATGGGGCAGCTTATGGATAAATCCCACCGTATCTGACAGCAGGAACGCATGATGATCTGCCGGCATGATCTTGCGCACCGTCGTATCCAGCGTCGCAAAAAGCATATCCTTCTCCATCACCTTCTTCTCTTCCACATCCACCTGGTCACTGCCATACAGATCCAGCATGGCATTCAGCAGCGTAGATTTCCCGGCATTCGTATAGCCCACCAGCGCCACCCGGGGCATACCGGATCCCGCACGACGTTTGCGCTGCGTCTGCCGCTCCGCGCTCACTTCTCTAAGTTCCCGTCTAAGCTCCACAAGCCGCCTCTCCAATACACGGCGGTCCAATTCCAGCTTCTTCTCTCCGGCGCCTTTGTTGCTCAGTGAACCGGTACCTCCTCCCTGTCTGCTCAGTGCAGCATGAAGTCCCACAAGTCTTGGCAGCATATACTGTAATCTGGCCACCTCCACCTGTAACTTCGCCTCTCTGGACCTGGCTCTGTTAGCAAAAATATCCAGGATCAGCGCACTCCTGTCAAGAATCGGCTTCTCCAGGCGTTCCTGCAGGTTCCGCAGCTGCATCGGTGACAGGGACGCATCGAAGATGATCACATCCGCACCGCAGTCTGCAGCAAGTTCCTTCACCTCATCCACCTTACCCGTACCGATGTAAAATGCCTTATGCACCTCCGGAAGCGTCTGCTCCGCCGCTCCCGCCACTTCCATATCACAAGCCTGCGCCAACGCGCCCAGCTCCTCCAGGGAAAGCAGATAATCTTCCCCGTCATTTAAATTCACTCCGACCAAAAATGCTTTTTCCATATAATACCTCCATACTGCCAACACCTGCAAATTCAGGCGTCAGCCCAAATTTCATCAATTCCGCCAGGTTTCACCCTGCAGCCGCAGGTAGAAACCACTACACCAATTTTTCCCGTTTCCCCCAAAAGCGCAACAAAAAAGCAGGCACAATTCCCATAAAACAGAATTTTCCTGCTAAAACGATAAAATATGGCAGACAACACAAATACGACACCGTCATACTCGCGTGACAGTCCTATGATAATTTTTATTCGTAGGCAAAGAAATCCCATTTACATGAGACTGCATATTTGCTTTTATCGCCCCTCGATACGGGTACGAGCACAACGAATAAAAATAATCACTTTCATGCCGCCTTTCTATAAATTATTATGATCTGAAAGTTACCATGTTGACTATAGCACAGACCGTACC
>CAMWLJ010000112.1 GCA_947175055.1 uncultured Lachnospiraceae bacterium
CGCCGCGCCGCGGAGGGCGTGCACCCGTACAGTTCCTTGAAAGCCGCATTGAACAGTTTCTGGTTTGTAAAACCATTTGCCTCCATGACTTCGGAAATGGGGGCATTCGTATTTAACAGGTCTTCGTAGGTATGGGCAAGCCGTACCTCGTTTAAGTAATTTAGGAAGGTCATCCCCATATTTTTCCGGAAAAAGCGGCAGAAGTATTCCTTCCCGAGTCCTAACAGGCCGGCCACGTCGTCCAGTGCGACAGGTTCCCGGAAATGGGATTCCACATAAGTGATCACATCCCGGATGCGCTCCATGGCCAGGTTATCTTCGGCAGGTTCCGGGAGCGGACGCCTGACGGCGAAAAAGCGGATCAGGCGGGACAGGATCTGCAATACCAGGCCGCTTGCCTCCATCCGGTAGGTGAGCGGTTCTTCCATATACAGGCGGGTCAGCGCCTCCAGCAGTTCGCAGGTAGCCCGGTATACCGGGAACTGTTTTTCCGTGGCGTCTTCCGGCGTGCAGCGGATCTGCCAGGCGTCTATCTCCGGAAAAAACTGCCGCATATGTTTCCTGGAAATATGGATACAGACGAACATGGACAGTTCGTCGTAAGAATAGGTGCTGTGAACCTTGCGGGATTCCACCACCAGCATATGTTTCTTCAGAAGATTGAATTTCCGGCCTTCTATGATAATGTCGGCGGTGCCGTTCAGCGGATACAGAATTTCCAGTTCCTCATGCCAGTGCAGCGGGAAGTAGCCGCCGGGCGTTGTCGCGTAGGCGATCGTGATACCGGTATATTGTATGCTGGGGATAATCTCGTGTTGGGAAGTAGTTTCCATAGGGTGGTCTCCTCCTGCTCGTATCATAAGGAATGCTCTTTGAAAAAGTCCTGCCATCCGCGTACTGTCTTGCGCAGTCCTGCTTTGTTTACTTTATCAAAGCCAAGTTGAAAAGTCAATATCGACTTAGAAATGGTCAAAATCCAACCTATCATCCATTGAAAATTCGTTGTATGATACAACATGTAAAGCAAAAACAACGTTGCTGATGCCAAAGACAGCTTAAGGGAGGCAGAACAGAAGGCGGATGCCCGCGAACCGTAGGCGGAAAGAAAACCGCATATGGCGACTGGGCGGCACGGCAGCGGGAATGAAAGGAGATTTACGAACATGACAACAGTAGCATTAAACGGAAGAGCCTATACAGAAAACAGGAAGAAAGGATCTTTGAAGGTAAGAATCGCGGAGAGTGTCCGCGCTTATTTTGAGGAGTTCGGCGCAGAGATCGCGTGCGGTCTGCTTTCTCTGTCAGGCAGCACAAACACAGTCTGTGTCTATCAGATGCTGAGGAAATAAGCAGATGGGCGAAGAAGGACAAAAGAAGAACGAAAAGGAATAAGAGAGCCGGTAAGGTGCATGTGGATGCAGGTTATCGGCTCTCTTTTCTTTTGCAAAACAGGGTTTATCTAAGAACTGATGCCGCCGGCCTTCCGATAGCTTCGCGGTGTTGCGCCCGTTATCTTTTTGAAAGAATAGGAAAAATGATCGGCGCTGTTGTATCCGACGGCTTCTGAGATCTCATCGACCTGCATATCCGATGTCAGTAATAATCTTGCGGCTTCCTTTATTTTCAATTCCGTAATGAGCTCGCTGTAATTTTTTCCGGTGAATGCCTTGATCTGTTTGCTGAGATAGGCGCTTTCATAATGGAAATGGGCAGCAAGAAGTTCCAAGGTGACGGATTGATAATTATGGGTTATGTAGTCTAATATTGCAGGCATCAGCATTTTGACCGTGGTTTTTTCATGGTCTGCATAAAAAAGATAAGTGCTGTCCGTGCTGCGGATGATATTAGCATAAAAAATCTGGAGATAATTGTTGAAAAGTATATTGGAATAGGCGTCTTTTTTCATAAACTCGGCAAATAAATGCTGCAGAATGCTTCGTATGTCCAGGGAGGGCGGCAGCATAAAAAAGATACTTTCCTTTGTGTTTTGAAACAGGGCGCGGCGGAAAAAGGCGGAGACAAGATTATCATGGTACAGAAGCCTGTAGAAATTTTCTTTAAAATGCGCTCGGTCAGAGATGATATTGATCACAAGGTCGTCGGGTTCCGTCAGGACGGCACAGGGGGTTTGCGGGGTAAGGATACATAGTTCTCCGGACTGCATGACACGTCTTGTATGTTCGGTCAGCAGCGTACAGGAGCCTTTCAGGACATAGATTACGGAAAAGTGATCGATAGCGATTAAAGTTTCACATGCATAGCAGGATTCCAGGGAAATCTGTACTTTGTTTTTGGTAGAGAGGAAGATCACATTGTCTACGGTATGGCGTCTGACATCCGAAACTTCCGACAAGCGTATCGGAATCCGGCAGACAAGATTTCTGAGATCTCTATCATTTCGCAGATTCCATGACAAAAAGTCTGGAATGTCTGGTACACCATGGCGTTGTGCGCCGCAATCTGTTAATTTTTCTGCTGCATCGTGGAAAAGAAGCCTCTTACCGGTTTCTTTATAATATTTTAGTTTGATATCCTGTATTTGCCCAAATAATATATAGTCGTATTGTGCGGCCATTTGTCATCCTCTCCTTGTGTCTATCATAGCAAATTATCTCGGAAATGCAAACGGATTTTCTCAGATATGATATCTGGTATTTATTATAATAGATGATATAGGAAACGAAATTTCTAATGTCATTGACGATAGAAGCAAAAAAAAGTTTGCGGAGCGAAACAGGATGGCAAGGAGGATGGTTCATGAAAATACTTAATTTTGACAGAGGGTGGGATTTCTCTTATTCTACCGGAAATGCTTTTTTAGACGCAAAAGGGGAGGCCTACAGGGAAATTGTAGATTTGCCGCATGACTTTATGATCAATACGGCAAGAGTACCGGATAGCAGGACAGAAGGAGCTGGCGGGTTCTTCCAGGGCGGTGTGGGGACTTATGAAAAACGATTTTCCATATCCGGAGAGAAAAAGGGAAAAAGGTTTCTGCTTCTTATCGAGGGGTGCTATGGAAACACAGAGGTATGGGTCAACGGGAACCTCGCGAAACTGCATCATTATGGGTACACGGAATTTTATGTGGACCTTACGGAGTGGCTGCTTTATGAGGAAGAGAATAAACTGAAGATCGTGGCGGATAATACGGCTTTGCCGAACAGCCGCTGGTATTCGGGCAGCGGGCTTTACCGGCATGTTTCCCTGCTGGAGGGAGAGGGCATTTATCTGGCGCCCTGGTCTGTCTTTGTCAGGACGCCGGACCTGCGGACGATCCAGGCAGATGTGACTGTTACGAATACAGGAGCGGAAGAGGAACAGGAAATTTCGGTCGTGATCCGGGACGCACAGGGCGCGAAGATTGCGGAAGCTTCGCAGAAGGCAGTGTGCAGGCCGGGGGATTCCGTATGCAGTTTCGCGTTACATTCGGAACAGTTAGAACAGTGGGATCTGGAGAATCCGTATCTGTATACGGCGGAGGTCTGTATGCAGGATCTGGGAGAAGGTAAGACGGTAACTTTCGGCGTACGAACCATTGCGTTTACAAGGGAAGAAGGGTTGCTGTTAAATGGAAGACCGGTGAAACTCCGTGGCGGATGCATCCACCACGATAACGGGGTGGTGGGAAGCCGGGCGTATTCCGCAATGGAGGAGCGTAAGATCCGGCTTTTAAAAGAAAGCGGATATAATGCGGTACGCACCAGCCATAATCCCATGAGTACGGCGCTGCTGAATGCCTGCGACCGTCTGGGGATGCTGGTGATGGACGAGGCGTTTGACCAGTGGCGGGCAAAGAAAAACAGCCAGGATTATCATCTGTATTTTGAAGATCATTGGAAAGAAGATTTAGGTTCCATGGTAATGCGTGACCGTAATCATCCTTCTGTTATCATGTACAGCATCGGCAATGAGATCGGGGAGCGTGACGGCAGTGGAAACGGCGCCAGGATTTCTCACGACCTGTGCGCATGTGTGCGAGATTTGGATCCTACGCGCGCCATTACCAACGGGATATGTGCTATTTTCCTGGATGCCGGGGAATTTGGCGGAATCCTGGCGAATATTTTCGGAAGCGGTGAGGAAATTGATTTTGACGAAATCCCGGAGGATGTGAGGGCGTTTATTCATCAGACAGATTATGTGACGGAACACTGGGGAGAAATTACGGCGGATTTTGTCAAAGATCTGGATGTGGTCGGCTATAATTATCTGGATGACCGATATGAAAAGGATGGCAGGGATTTCCCGGACCGTCTGATCGTTGGGACGGAGAGTTACCCGAAGATGATGAAAAAGGTATGGGAAAGGACGATGAAATATCCTTATGTGCTGGGTGATTTTACATGGACGGCCTTTGACTATCTCGGGGAGAGCGGGATCGGACACGCTTTCTATGATCAGAAGGGTGGTTTGTTCTGCGGTTATCCATGGCATGTCGGATATTGCGGCGATTATGACTTGTGTGGATTTCTCCGTCCCCAGGGAAAATTCAGGCGTCTTCTGTGGAAGAAAGAGACGGCGCCGGTCATCACGGTTCTGCGGCCGGAGCATTTTGGAAAGAAGGAAACCATCTCTGCCTGGGGATGGGCGGATGTGACGGAAAGCTACAGCTGGCCGGGATGCGAAGGGAAGAAGATAAGGCTGGATCTGTACAGCGATGCAGAGGAAGTGGAGATTGCGGTAAACGGAAAAACGCTTGGACGAAAAACGGTGCCGGAGTCCTGTATTGTACAGATGGATATTGTTTATGAACCGGGAATCCTTGCGGTGACGAATTATACGGAAGGCCGGAAGGGGGAGAGCAGCTTCCTGAAAACGACGGGGGATGCGGCGGCGCTTCGGTTGGCAAAGGCAGAGACGGATGCACAGGATGTGGCGGTTATAACGGTGGAGGCGGTGGACGAAGAAGGAAACCGTGTACCATATTATTGCGGCAAAGTGCAGGTCAGCTTGAAGGAAAATGCTAAGGTAATGGGATTTGGCACCGGTGATCCTGTAACAGAGGAGAACTTCGCCTCAGATCATTGTACGCTGTATGAGGGGCGTGCGCTTTTGGTCGCAAGGAAAGAGGATGAAGGTAAAGCAGGAAAAATTATGGTAGCCGGAGAAAACGGGATGAAAGGGGAGTTGGTTATATAGGAAAGGAGTTCGGCGCAGAGATCGCGAGCGGCCGGCTTTCTCTGTCAGGCAGCACAAACACAGCCTCTGTCTATCCGGTGTTAAGGAAATAATCTGATGGGAGAAGAGGGACATAGCAGATCTTTACGGGCCAGGAATATGCAATATGTCTTCGGTTGTCTTTTAAATCTTAAATAATATCGGACAGACGATAAATGTTGTCGTATCAATTCCGGACCGCCTGTATTAAAATAGGGTAATAGAGGCGAAAACATCGTCCGGTTGACGGAAGTCAGGACGGACGAAGACAGCGAGGTATGGGTATGGAAAGAATCTGCTTTAACGAAAACTGGAAAGTCTGGAAGGATCGGGATCCCTTTGAACTTGTGTTTCATGTGCCGGAGGATGCGGTGAGCGTCGATCTGCCATATGACGCCATGTTTCATGAGGAGCAGAAGCAGGGGGCTGTAAACGGCGGCTATACGGGCAGCATTGACGCCGGGGAATATAAGTATTATAAGAAGTTTTTCGTGCCGGAGGAGTACCGGGGCGGGCATGTGATCTTGCAGTTCGAGGGGATCTACCGGAACGCCAGCGTGTTCGTGAATCAGTCGAAGGTTGGAGGCAGCGCTTACGGTTACACGGATTTTACGGTAGAGGTTGGGGACTATCTACGCTACGGAGAAGAGAATGAGGTGTTGGTCGCCGTCAAGTGCGGCACCAGGAGCAGCCGCTGGTACAGCGGCGCCGGCATCTACAAAGATGTATGGCTGCTCCACGGCGGGGACGTCTATGTGAAGCCCTCAGACCTGCGGTTTACCACCCTGGAGATTGACGAGGACGGTGCGCTTATCGGTATTCAGGCGAAAATACACAACGACAGCCTGACTGCACGGACGATGCAGGTGACGGTGAAAATACGGGAGGCGGCAGTGCGCAGCACCTGCCCGGTGCGGATAGGCAGCAGATCCGTTGTGGAACTGCGCAAGAATATCTATATCGATCAGGCGAAACTGTGGGATGATATTACACCCTCTCTCTATACGGTCACGGTGACGATTTCCGAAGGAGAGAAGATGCTGGACAGCGTTACGGTCACTTCCGGCATCCGGAAACTTACCGTGGACAGCCGCCACGGCCTGCGGGTAAACGGCAGGACGGTGAAACTCAGGGGCGCCTGCATTCACCATGACCAGGGGATTCTGGGGGCTGCCACTTACGACGATTATGAGTATCGCCGGGTGAAGCGGCTGAAGGAGGCCGGCTTCAATGCGGTGCGCTCGGCCCACAACCCGGCGTCGCAGGCGCTGCTTCGGGCCTGCGATAAGCTGGGCGTCTACGTGATGGACGAACTGGTGGACGTGTGGAACAAGAGCAAGGTAAGCTATGACTATGCCATAGACTTTACGAGGAGCTGGGAGAGCGATATCGAACATATGGTGGAGGCAGATTACAATCATCCCTGCGTAATTATGTATTCCACGGGCAATGAGATCTTCGAGATCTGCACGGAAAAGGGTTTCGAGACAAGCCGGATGCTGGGCGACAAGTTCCATGAACTGGATCCGACCCGTTTTACAACCAACGGCATCAACGGCGCCTTCGCGGCCGGAGACGGGCTGGCGAAGATCGTGGACGACATCACGGAAGGAGCGGCCGATACGGGTAAGGGGGACGTGAATGTCTTCATGATGGCCATGGAGACGAACATGCCCGGTATCGTAGCCCATCCGATCATCGGCGGTATTCTGGAGAAGCTGGAGACTACCATGGACATCATGGGGTATAACTATATGACTTCCCGCTATCTGATGGATGCGGCGAACTATGCAGACCGGGTAATGGTGGGGACGGAAACGTATCCGAAGCAGATCGCGGAGAACTGGGAAGCAATCACCCATTGTCCGGCGGCAGTCGGAGACTTTACCTGGACGGGTTGGGATTATCTGGGTGAGGTAAGCCCGGCCTGTCCGGATCTGATGAATGTGGGCGGTGATCTGTCCGTAACCGGTAACAGACGTCCTGTCTCCTATTACAGGGAGATCGTGTTCGGCCTGACGAAACAGCCCTGCATCGCGGTGCAGGCTCCGGGCAGCTATGGCATCCCGCGCAACTTCGGCCCCTGGTGCTTTACGGACTGTACCTTCTGCTATTCCTATGAGGGACAGGAGGGCAGGCCTATCATGATTCAGGTGTATGGCGGCGGCGACAGTGTGGAATTGTTTGTGAACGGGAGATCTTTGGGCGTACAGCCCTGCGGCGCAAAGACCCGCTATGAGACACAGTTTAACACGGTCTATGAGCCCGGAGAACTGACGGCCGTCGCATATGAGAACGGACAGGAGATTGGCAGGACCACGCTGCGGACGGCAGGCCGGCCGGAGACGACGGTTCTGACGGCGGAGCAATACGACACGCTGGTATTCGTCAATATTGACGTGGTGGACGGGAATGGCCTGCTTCGGGCGGATGCCGCA
>CAMWLJ010000113.1 GCA_947175055.1 uncultured Lachnospiraceae bacterium
TGACAGAGGATGAGGAATTAAACGCAGTGGCGGCTGTGTTTGAAAATATGCTGGAGGACATTGAGTTATCGTAGTGTTTTGCGGCAGATATCATAACCTTTCGGGATACATATAGAGGATCACAGTACATCAGAGACAGTGTCAGAGATCGCAGCGGGTCGTAAGCGGCAGGGCGATCGGCATGAAGGCTCGTGTACCGGTCGATGCTCTGGTTATGTACTTTCCGAAGAACAACTATTTGTGACAGAACCGATCTGGGCACGGATATGAGAGAATGGAGGAAATATATTTGAGAAAAATTGAACATGGAAGAACTGCTTCCAAGTTGAAGGTGATTCCGCTTGGAGGCTTAGAGCAGATTGGACTTAATATTACTGCCTTCGAGTATGAAGACAGTATAATTGTGGTAGATTGCGGTCTGTCGTTTCCGGAGGACGAGATGCTGGGGATCGATCTGGTGATCCCGGATATCAGCTATCTGAAGGATCATGCCGATAAGGTAAAGGGATTCGTGATCACCCATGGACATGAGGACCATATAGGCGCATTGCCGTATGTATTGAAGGAATTGAATATTCCTATCTATGCCACCAGGCTTACTATGGGAATCATAGAGAACAAGCTGGCAGAGCATGATCTGACGAACAAAACGAGGCGTAAAGTTGTGAAATTCGGACAGTCGATCAATTTAGGACAGTTCCGGGTTGAATTTATAAGGACCAATCATAGTATCGTAGATGCGGCAGCGCTGGCAATCTACTCACCGGCCGGTGTAGTAGTGCATACAGGGGATTTTAAGGTGGATTATACGCCTGTATTCGGTGATGCCATTGACTTGCAACGCTTTGCGGAGCTCGGGAAGAAGGGCGTGCTTGCACTGATGTGTGATTCCACGAATGCGGAGCGGCTGGGCTTTACGGCTTCCGAGAGAACGGTGGGGAGGACCTTTGATACGCTTTTTGCAGACCATAGGGATACAAGGATCATCATTGCGACGTTTGCCTCCAATGTGGACAGAGTACAGCAGATCATCAATTCCGCATACAAACATGGAAGGAAAGTCGTGGTGGAAGGCAGGAGTATGGTCAATATCATAGAGACAGCTTCCACGCTGGAATGCCTGCATATTCCGGAGAACACTCTGATCGACATAGAACAGCTGAAGAATTATCCTAATGATAAAACGGTGATCATCACCACCGGCAGTCAGGGCGAAAGTATGGCGGCGCTCAGCCGTATGGCCAGTGATAATCATCGGAAGATATCGATCTTGCCCGGAGATACAGTCATCTTCTCATCCCACCCTATACCGGGCAATGAGAAAGCCGTTACCAATGTGATCAATGAGCTGCAGATGAAAGGGGCGGACGTTATCTTTCAGGATGTGCATGTTTCCGGACATGCCTGCCAGGAGGAGATCAAGCTGATCTATAGTCTTGTGAAGCCGCGGTATGCGGTGCCGATCCACGGCGAGTACAAGCACCGGAAAGCGCAGGCTAAGGTTGCGGCAGATCTGGGTATTCCGAAAGAGAATATCTTTATGATACAGTCCGGTGATGTGCTGGAGATGGACAACGAAAAGGCGGAAGTGACTGGGAAAGTGCCTGTCGGGGCGATCCTGGTAGACGGACTGGGAGTAGGCGATGTAGGCAACGTCGTTCTACGCGACAGACAGCACCTGGCGGAGGATGGTATTCTGATCGTGGTGCTGGCGTTGGATTCCTACAGTGACCGTCTAGTGTCCGGACCCGACATCGTGTCAAGAGGATTTGTGTATGTCCGCGAGTCGGATGAGCTCCTGGATGAGGCCAGGCTGCTGGTCGATGAAGCGGTGCACGGATGCCTGAGCAGAGGCCAATCCGACTGGGGTAAGATCAAATCGTCGATTAAAGATGTGCTCAGTGAATTTGTCTGGAAGAAGACGAAGAGAAGACCGATGATCCTGCCGATCATTATGGAAGTGTAGGAATGGGTTGAATATATGTGCTAAGGATGACATGGGTGCAAGTATAATGAGAAGAAAACCAATGGCAACAGCTCTGCGCACTTGCTGCGCTGAGCGTATAGGCGCCATGCAGCCAAGGCAGCTTGTCTGCATTGATGCATGTGTGCATGATGATACTTGCACCGGTCTTTGTGTGAATGCTTATGCTAAGGATGACATGGGGGTGCAAGTATGACAGAGAATGATGTTATGGAAAGTGCGAAACAGCTTGCGGGGATCATTCGGGAGACGGATGTGTACAAGGAATACCTGCGTCAGCGGGAAAGATTGAAAGCACAGCCGGAACTGTATGCCCAGGTCAACGAATACAGGCAGAAGAATTTTGATATACAGAACGAGTCGGACAGTATGGAACTGTTTGACAAGATGGAAGCATTTGAGCGGGAATACAGAGAGTTTCGGGAGAATCCGGCCGTGGATGAATTTCTTCGCGCCGAGCTGGCTTTCTGCCGTATGATGCAGGAAATGAACGTCCTGCTTACAGCGGAGATTGATTTTGAATGAAGTTAAGTTCCAGAAGAAGTGCAAGAGCGAGAGGGACTTGCGGAGGATAACAGGTATGAATATTAAGTATGTTATTGGCTCGATAGTCGAGATGGTCATTAAGATCGCGGTATTTATCTTTATTGCCATGTTCGTTGTCAGAACGGCTACGGCGGCTTATGATTATGGATTTCGAGTATTTGCGGAGAAACCGATCGATGTTGGAGAAGGCAGGACCATCAGTGTATCCATCGGCAATGCGGATTCCGCGAAGGAAGTGGGCGAGATGCTGCAGCAAAGAGGACTTATCCGGGATGCGAATCTTTTCAGGATCCAGGAGCTATTGTCGGAGAACCATGGCATGATCCAGCCGGGTATCTATGATCTGAGTACCGCCATGACAGCGCAGGAGATGCTTGCAGTGATCGCAGCGAAACCGGAAGAGGAAAGCAAGGAATAGAGAAGAAAGGGTATGATATGATGACGGGTGACGAGCGCCTCAATGCGTTTATTGATTCGCTGGATGCCGGAAATACTCCCTTTTTGAATGTGATAGAGAAAGAGGCCAGAGAAACCAATGTGCCTATTATACGCCCACCGGTACAGAGTCTGCTCAAGCTGCTGCTTGCGATGCGAAAGCCGGCATCGATTCTGGAGGTTGGCTGTGCCATTGGTTTCTCTGCGCTTTTGATGAGTGAGTACGGGCCGAAGGATTGTCATATAACGACCATTGAGAAATACGAGAAGAGGATTCCTGTCGCCAGGGAGAATTTCAGGAGGGCCGGAAAAGAAGAGCAGATCACACTCTTAGAAGGGGATGCTGCGGATATTCTGCATGAAATGCAGGGTTCCTATGAGATGATATTTATGGATGCTGCGAAGGGACAGTATATTCATTTCCTGCCGGATGTCCTGCGTCTGCTTGCTCCGGGTGGCATCTTACTGTCTGACAATGTGCTGCAGGACGGGGACATCATCGAATCACGGTTTGCCGTGACCAGAAGGAATCGGACGATACATAGCCGCATGCGGGAGTATCTGTATGCACTGAAGCATGATCCTGCTTTGGAAACGGTGATCCTGCCGGTGGGGGATGGCATAACGGTCAGTGTGAAGAAATCGTCCTGAAAGATGAAACAGCCAGGGTTTTGCATTTGTTGTAAAGTCCGTGAGAAGGAAGAAAAGATGATAAGGACCGGCCTACATACCGAGGCAGATATGGAAGAAGTCGGTTTACGCGGTATCGTAAGGAGACCATAAGGTATGGAAGAGAAGATCAGAAAGCCTGAACTGCTGGTTCCGGCAAGCAGCCTGGAGGTATTGAAAACAGCGGTCATATTCGGGGCTGATGCGGTTTATATCGGCGGGGAAGCATTTGGGCTGCGTGCAAAGGCAAAAAATTTCACGCCGGAGGAGATGGCGGAGGGTATCGCTTTTGCCCATGCTCATGGAGTGCGGGTGCATGTGACTGCCAATATCCTGGCACATAATTATGATCTGGAAGGGGCAAAGGTCTATTTTAAGGAGTTGAAGGTTTTACGGCCTGACGCGCTGATCATTGCCGATCCGGGAATGTTCATGCTGGCAAGACAGATCTGTCCGGAAATAGATATCCACGTATCGACGCAGGCCAATAATACCAATTATATGACTTACCGGTTCTGGCATGAACAGGGTGCAAAGCGCGTGGTTTCTGCAAGAGAGCTGTCTTTGACAGAGATACGGGAGATACGGGAGAAGATACCGGCGGATCTGGAGATTGAAAGCTTCATTCACGGCGCAATGTGCATCTCCTATTCGGGACGGTGCCTGTTAAGCAGTTATTTTACGGGACGGGATGCCAATCACGGGGCATGCACCCATCCCTGCCGATGGAAATATGCGGTGGTGGAGGAGACGAGACCGGGGGAATATCTGCCTGTCTATGAGAATGAAAGAGGGACTTATATTTTCAATTCCAAGGATCTGTGTATGATCGGTCATATTCCGGAGATGATCGAGGCCGGTATAGACAGTTTCAAGATTGAGGGGCGTATGAAGACGGCACTCTATGTGGCAACGGTGGCGCGCACGTATCGTCGTGCCATTGATGACTGCCTGGAGTCGGTGGAGAAATACCGGGCAAATATGGACTGGTATCTGGCAGAGATCGCCAAGTGTACTTACCGTCAGTTTACGACGGGGTTCTATTTCGGGAGACCGGACGAGACGACCCAGATCTATGATAACAATACTTACGTGAATGAATATATTTATTTGGGAATTGTCGGAGAGATCGTTGAGACAAGAGGGGAGGCCTGTGCCCGTATCGAACAGCGGAATAAATTCTGCGTCGGAGATCTTATAGAGATCATGAAGCCGGACGGCAGCAATATAGGAGCAAAGGTACTGGCCATGTATAATGAGGAAGGAGAGCATGTAGATTCCTGTCCTCATTCAAAGCAGGTGATCGATGTGGCGCTGTCGATATTGCCGGAGCGATATGACATTCTGCGGGTAAGTGCGTGCCCTGGCTGATTTTGTCAGAAACTGATAGGGAGGCGCTTTTGGCAGCCGTAAAATCTGTCAGAAATCACAAAATTTAAATTGCGGTATTGCATTTTAAAAAAAAGTACGGTATTTTATAGAAGGGTTGTAGACGTATAATGGTATTTTGAGTGAAGGTGTTCCAAAAAGGGTTATTTTTGGAACATTTTTTTATCCCACTGCGGCGGAATGGAATCATGTGTGTAGTGATCTTTAAAAAGGGAAAGGAATAGGTAGGGAAATGAGCGCTGTGTTTAATGTGGAAGAGATTTTTGCGAAAAATGTGTTTACGCTTGGCAAGATGAAAGAGCGCCTGCCAAAGAATGTGTATCAGGAAGTCGTTAAGGTGATGAATGAGGGCGGCGAGCTGTCAAAGGCAGCTGCGAATGTAGTCGCCAAGGAGATGAAAGACTGGGCCGTAGAAAACGGGGCGACACATTATACACATTGGTTCCAACCACTTACGGGTATCACGGCGGAGAAACATGACGCGTTTGTTGCGCATCCGGATGAGGAAGGCCGGATGCTGACGGAATTCTCGGGTAAAGAGCTGATCAAAGGGGAGCCGGATGCTTCTTCTTTCCCGTCCGGCGGCCTGCGGGCTACTTTCGAGGCGAGAGGATATACGGCGTGGGATATTACTTCGCCAGCATTTTTGAAGGAGTCCGGCTGCGGTATGACGCTGTGCATTCCAACGGCATTCTGCTCCTACACAGGGGAAGCGCTGGATAAGAAGACGCCGCTGCTGCGTTCCATGCAGGCGCTGAGTGAACAGGCGCTGCGGATTGTCCGTTTGTTCGGCGACAAAGAAGCTACGAAGGTTACCGCATCCGTGGGAGCGGAGCAGGAATATTTCTTAGTAGATAAAGATTTATATATGCAGCGGACTGACCTGATGTTTGCGGGTCGCACGCTGTTTGGTGCACCGGCGCCTAAAGGACAGGAGATGGAAGATCATTATTTCGGCGTGATCAGAGAGCGTGTCGGCGCTTATATGAAGGATCTGAACGAGGAACTGTGGAAGCTGGGCGTTACGGCCAAGACACAGCACAATGAGGTGGCTCCGGCACAGCATGAACTGGCGCCGATCTATGAGACGGCAAATATTGCGGTGGATCATAACCAGTTGGTCATGGAAGCCATGAAAAGAGTTGCGATCCGTCATGGCATGAGATGTCTGCTTCACGAGAAGCCCTATGCAGGAGTTAACGGTTCCGGTAAGCATGACAACTGGTCTATCACCACGGACAGCGGCGTCAATCTGTTGGATCCGGGCGATACCCCCAATGCGAATATACAGTTTCTGCTGGTGCTGGCCTGCATCATGAAGGCTGTAGACACCCATGCAGACTTGCTGCGGCAGTCGGCATCCGATGTTGGTAACGATCACAGACTGGGCGCAAATGAGGCGCCGCCGGCGATCATTTCCATCTTTCTGGGAGAGCAGCTGGAAGATGTTGTGAATCAGCTGATCGAGACCGGTGAGGCTACCAGCGTAAAAGAGGGCGGCAGACTGCGGACCGGTGTCAAGACACTGCCTGATTTTAAGAAGGATGCAACAGACAGAAACAGGACTTCGCCGTTTGCATTCACAGGTAATAAATTTGAATTCCGTATGGTCGGTTCGGCGGATTCCATTGCCAGTCCGAATACGACGCTGAATGCCATCGTGGCTGAGGCTTTCTGCGAGGCGGCAGACAGGCTGGAGAAGGCGGATGACTTGGAACTGGCCATCCATGACTTGATCAAGGAATATATGTCAGAGCATCAGAGGATAATCTTTAACGGCAACGGGTATGCGCCGGAGTGGGTAGAGGAGGCCGAGAGAAGAGGCCTGCCCAATATTAAGTCGATGATCGAAGCGGCAAGCACATTGACGACGGATAAGGCTGTTAAGCTGTTTGAAAAATTCCGTATCTTCACGAAGGTGGAACTGGAATCCCGAGAGGAGATCATTTACGAAACGTACGCGAAAACGATCAATATTGAGGCGCTGGCGATGATCGATATGGCCGGCAAGCAGATCATCCCTGCGGTGGTGAAGTACTCAAAGAACCTTGCGGATACGGTGATCGCGGTGAAGGAGGCAGGAGCGGATGCTTCTATGCAGCAGGATCTGTTGAAGAGGGTAAGCACCAGACTGGCAGCCATGCAGGCAGCGCTGACCAGGCTGAAGCAGGCGGAGGAAGAGGCTTCCGCCATAACGGATGCGAGAGAACAGGCATTTTTCTACAAGAATACCGTCAAGAGTGCTATGGAAGAACTGCGTACGCCGGCAGATGAACTGGAGATGATCGTTGACAAAGAGATCTGGCCAATCCCTACTTATGGCGAACTGATGTATGAGATCTGATAAGATAACGTTCTCTGATACAAAGATGAGAGGCGATGCGGGATGCACTTTACCCTTGCAGCAAAGCGGCGGAGGCCTTCGGTTTCAGTTGAGGGTGCTCCGCTTATGCAAAAATTTAAAAAAATTAAAAAAAAGGCTTGCAAAAAGAAAAAATATCATATATAATTCTTAATTGTTGATGGGCTATCGCCAAACGGTAAGGCAACGGACTCTGACTCCGTCA
>CAMWLJ010000114.1 GCA_947175055.1 uncultured Lachnospiraceae bacterium
TCGCTTAAGAAAATCTTATCCAGCTTCCGCCCCTGGGCTACCCGCTTGCCCCAGCGGCCGCCGATGTAAACACGGTAACCGCAAGCGCTCTCCTCCGCTGCCTTAAACGGGCATTTGCCCACGCAACGGCCGCAGTTGTTACACTGGTCCGGATCGATCACCAGCTTGCCGTCCACCACCAAAGATGCCTCCACCGGGCACGCCAGAGCGACCTGACAGATCTTACAGCCGCGGCATTTCTCCGGATCGATCACCGGCACTTTCTGTCCTACGATACCGAAATCGTTCAGATCCGGTTTCACGCAGTTGTTCGGGCATCCGCCCACCGCGATCTTGAACTTATGGGGCAGCTTCACGGACGCATAGCCGTGGAAGAACCGCTCATGAATCTCCTCCGACAACCGATAGGAATCCAAAAGGCCGTATTGGCAGGTCGTTCCCTTACATGCCACCACCGGACGCACTTTGGATCCGGTACCGCCGGTCTCCAGACCTTCCTCCGCCAGGAATGCCCGGAGCGCCTCGATCCTGTCAAAAGGCACACCCACGATCTCCAGCGTCAAACGGGTGGTCATCACCACATCCCCGCTGCCGAACCTCTCCGCCGCCTCCGCGATCTTCTTA
This sequence comes from uncultured Lachnospiraceae bacterium, assembly GCA_947175055.1. Lineage (GTDB taxonomy): Bacteria > Bacillota > Clostridia > Lachnospirales > Lachnospiraceae > UBA3282. Next base: position 625 of record CAMWLJ010000114.1, read on the forward strand.
TGCTCCGCCACGGTAATCTTGCCGTTTCTGGTGATCACGCGCACGTTGAACTTATTGGTGCCCTTATTGTGCAGACAGCCCAGCGCCTTGACACGGGTAATCTCCTCTGCCGGCACTGTCACCACACCCGGCTTTTCTGCCGCCTTCACCACATTGAAGAAGGAAGACCCTTCCAGTACCTTCGTGTTCGTATAGCCGTAGCGTTTCAGCCTGTTCTGCAGCAGATAGGCCCTCTTGCCTTTCGCGCACACAAGCAGAAGCTTCTCGTCTTTACCAAGCCCCGGCACTTCACCCTTTACTTTTAACAGATCCACATAGGTGGCTCCCGCGATGGTCGGCCCCGCCGGATTCACGTCTATCACACGATAGCTTTCCGCCGCTCCTGCCAGATACTCCGCCGGCGTGAAGCTGTCCAGATCGCCCTCGATCTTATTCAGAAGCATATGTACCGCCTGCACGAAAGGATGGATCGCCGTGGAAAAAGGCGGCGCATAGGACAGATCCAGACAGGTCATCTGCTCCAGCGTGGCGCCGAAGGTCACTGCCATCACACCGATGTCCGTCACCTTATCCACCGCACCGGGACCCAATACCTGCACGCCCAGCAGCTTATGGCTGTCCGCATCCGCCACCAGCTTGATGGCAAACCATGCGCTGCCCGGATAATAATGCGCCTTGTCATCCGTCACCGCCAGCACACAGACCGGCTTATAGCCTGCCGCTTTCGCCTGCTCCTCGGAAAGCCCGGTCCGGCCGCCCGAAAGCCCCGGCAGCTTCACCACGCCCGTTCCCAGAACACCCGGATAACTCACATCTCTGCCGCCAAGCGAAAGCGCCAGCGTCCGGCCCTCCATGTTGGCGGAAGACCCCATGGGCGACCACTGCCGCTCACCCGTGAGACGGTTCTTCACCATCGCGCAGTCACCTGCCGCATACACATCCGGCACGCTGGTCACCATCTTATCATCCACCAGGATCGTGCCTTTAAACATCTCCATACCCGTATCCTGCAAAAAGCCCGTGTTCGGACGAATGCCGATGGACAGGATCACCACGTCTGCCGGAAGCAGTCCCTTGTCCGTCTGCACGCCTTCCGCTCTCTCCTCGCCCGTCACGCCGTTAAGCTTCGTTCCGGTGAGCACCGTGATTCCCTTTTTCTCCAAATGACGGACTGCAAAATTCGCCATCTCCGTGTCGAAGCCCGGCATGATCTGCGGAGCCATATCAATCAGCGTCACGGACAGTCCTTTTTCCAGAAGATTCTCCGCCACTTCCAGACCGATAAAACCACCGCCAACAACCACGGCACGCTTCACACCATCACGAGCGATATAATCCCTTGTCTCAATCGCATCGTCAGGCGTCCGCATCACGAACACACCCGGCAGATTAAGGCCCGGCAGAGGCGGCACCACCGGTGATGCACCCACCGCTACGATGCAGGCATCGTACTCGTAGACTTCCTCCGCGCCCGTGCGCAGATTCTTCGCCGTCGCCTTCTTCCCGGCCGGATCAAGCGCCACCACTTCCCGCTGCGGATAGACCATCGCCCCGGTCAACGCGCTGTACTTCTCCGGCGTATTCACGATCAGCTGCTCCTTCTCCGGGATCGATCCGCCCACATAATAGGGCAGTCCGCAGCCCGCATAGGAAATGTCCTTTCCCTTGGTGACGATGGTCACCTCCGCTTCCGGATTCACCCGTTTGAATTTCGCCGCAGCCTTCGTTCCGGCCGCCACCCCGCCAATTACCAGTAATTTCATATCCTGCCTAACCTCCTCTTTCTATGATTCCGTAACCCTTGATAGCCTTGTTTCCTTTTCATTACTTAATGATGCCATAAAAAGAGGAAAAATGCAATTCCGACACGGTTATTGACTATTGCAGAAAGGACTGGTAACTTATGAAATATAATTTGTATTGAAGCTGCGGCAACCGACAGTTCCAAAAGACACGGAGAAGCCGGTCAAAGGCAGGACAAAACGAAAAAAGAAGAGGAATGGAAAAAAATGAATCACTCTCGGATCATGATCGTCGAAGATGATACTACGATACAGGCACAACTCCAAGCGCTTTTAGCCGGAAACGGCTATGAGATCGCTGTCGCCACAGATTTTTCAAGAGTGATCGAGCAGGTGAGATCGTTTTCACCTCATTTGCTCTTACTGGATATAAAGCTGCCTGGAAACAGCGGCTTTGACATATGTTCCCAAATCCGCGCTTTTTCGGATATGCCTATCATATTTGTAACGAGCAGCAATACAGATATGGACGAATTGGAAAGCATCATGCTTGGCGGGGATGCCTTTATCACAAAACCCTACAACACCGCCATCCTGCTTGCTAAAATTGCAGCGTTGTTGCGGCGGGCATATAACCTGGGGCAAGCGGAAGTTTTAACATGGAATGGTGTGACTTTGCATTTGGAAAGCAGTGCGATAGAATATAACGGACAAAGGGCTGAACTGACTAAAAATGAGTTGAAGATCCTCTATTATCTTTTTAAGAACGCAGGGAAGATCTGCGCCCGGAATGCTATTGTAGATTTTCTCTGGGACAACCAGCTTTACATTGACGACAATGCTCTGAGCGTGAACATGACCCGGATCCGTGGCAAACTGGATGGGATCGGCCTGACAGACTTTATCAAAACAAAACACAGACAGGGGTACACATTATGAACGGGAATCTATTTCTGAAAAATCAACTGCCCAGCCTCCTGATCAACTTTGCCGGCATGCTTGCCCTTGTCCTTTTTTTGACCGCTAACGGCAATCCTATTTCTGTTAGCCTTCTTATCGCAATCGTCTGGATCGTTGTTATGAGCCTGTATGGTGTCATTCGCTTCCTCACACAAAAAAGGCATCTGTGTAAGTTGTTGGACATGGCCGAGCAATTGGAAGAAAAATACTTATTGCCGGAAATTATGGAAATCCCAGAAAAAGCTGATGAAGTGGTATATTATCATATTCTGAAAATGGCTGAAAAATCCATGCTTGAAAAAATAGGCAGGATACAGCGGGAACGAAAAGAATACAAAGAATATATTGAACAATGGATACATGAGGTCAAAACGCCCATCACAGCAATGAAACTGCTCTGCGAAAATAATGGCTCTCCGTTCACCAGAGAAATGCTGGCAGAGTTAGAAACTCTCAATCGTTTTACGGAACAGACTCTCTATTATGCCCGCAGCGAGCATACAGAAAAGGATTATCTTATCAGGGAGATCGGGCTTAGTGATGTCGTACATTCTGCGATCGCAGATAACAAATATCTTCTGCGGCAAAACAATGTGGTCATTACAGCAGAAAATATAGATAACAATGTCTACACGGATGATAAATGGGTGCGGTTCATCTTAAACCAGCTCATCAGCAATGCCATAAAATACCGTACACAAAAGCCGATCCTACGCTTCTTTACAGTGAAGGAAAACGACCGCATCCTTTTATCCATAGAAGACAATGGAATGGGTATCGCAGGCAGCGACTTGCCCCGTATTTTTGAAAAAGGGTTTACCGGGCAGAACGGACGGATCATTCAGAGTTCAACGGGGATCGGATTATATCTCTGCAAGCGTCTTTGTGATAAACTCGGAATAGGACTGGCTGCCTGTTCAGAAGGAAATGGCACCACGATCACGCTGTCCTTTTATATCAACGATTTCGTTACAGGAGTGCAGGGCTGATACGCTCTGCACTTCTTACATTTCTGTAAGAACTGCGTAAGAAAACCTGATACAAAGTCCAATCCGCACTGTTTACAATAAGAACATAAAAGACAAGGAGGCAGGAAACATGGACACCCTTTTGAAATTGGAGCATATACAGAAATACTATGGCAATGAGGGGAATATCACAAAAGCGATCAACGATATCAGCTTCTCCGTACAGGCAGGCGAATTCCTGGGCATCATGGGCGCTTCCGGCTCCGGGAAAACAACGCTGCTCAACTGCATTTCGACGATCGACACGGTAAGTGCCGGACATATCTACTTGCAGGAAACGGATGTGACTGAGATAAAGCCAAGATCGCTGGCCCGGTTTCGCAGGGAAAACTTAGGGTTTGTATTTCAAGATTTTAATCTCCTGGACACGCTGACGCTCTCTGAAAATATCGCGTTGGCACTGGCGATCAATAAAACGCCTGTATGTACCATAGAGACACGCATCACGGATATTGCGAGGCAGCTGAATATCAGCGATGTGCTGCATAAATATCCGTATCAGGTATCGGGCGGGCAGAAGCAGCGGTGTGCTTGCGCCAGAGCGATCATCAATAACCCGAAGCTGCTTTTAGCTGATGAACCTACAGGCGCATTAGACAGTCATTCATCACAAATGCTCTTATCTACCATCCAAAGTATCAACGAACAGCTGGGTGCAACCATTTTAATGGTAACGCACGACGCTTTTGCGGCAAGCTATGCGAATCGTATTTTGTTCTTGCAGGACGGAGAAATTTTCACGGAATTACACAAAGGTAACGATACCAGAAACAGCTTCTTCAATAAAATTCTGAATGTCCTTACCATGATCGGAGGTGGACAAAGCCATGTATGCTAAACTGATCCTCAAAAATGCGAAACGCTCCCTAAAGGATTACCTCATTTATATCGTGACCATGACAATATGTGTCACTCTGTTCTATTCGTTCCTGTCCATTTCCAGCAGATATTATCGACCGGATATCGGAAGCGAATATGATTTCACGATGCTTAGTGACGGCATGAAAATGGCAGTCTGTCTGATCACTTTGTGCCTGCTGTTTTTGATACGTTTTGTCAATAACTACATGCTGCGACACAGGCAGAAAGAGTTCGCGGTTCAGTCCATCATGGGGATGGAACAAAAAACCATTGCAAGGCTTTTCTTCGCCGAAACATTGATCATGGGAATCTTCTCTATTGTATTGGGAATTTTCCTCGGTGCATTCTTCTCACAGTTTATTACAGCAATGCTGCTGACATCCTACGGAAAAGACTATGTGCTGACATGGACGCTGTTCCCGGATACGCTCATGCTGACAGCCGGCTTCTTTATTTTGAGCTTTCTGGTGATAGGGCTATTCAATACCCATACCATTCAGAAGACCAAGATCATAGATATGCTTTTGGCAGACCGGGAAAACGATCCTGCCCTGCAAAAGAGCCGTTGGATCATCGCCGCCTCGATACTTTTTGAGATATTTACGGTTTATACGTTGATCTCAGGAATAGATAAAGTCATATTTTACTATGACAGCCGTTTTGCGTTGCCCGTCAGAATAATGTTTTGGGGTAACATTTTCTTTCCGGCTGTCACTCTCCTTTGGTCTGTCTTTCATCTGATCGCAAAGAGAAACGCAGGTTTTTATACGTTGCTTCCCGCATTATTAGGATTTTCCGTTCTCAATGCTTTTACGGCGGCAAGTGTTCCGTTATTCACAAACAGATACTATTTATCATGGGGAACCGGAACGATCAATCTATATATGATGTTTATTCTGGTCGATCTGCTTTTCTTTATCTGTGCTTCGATATATCTTGCGGGAAATCTTATTGCCGCATGGAAAGAGAAATCGCCCAAGCACCGATACAATGGCGAGAACCTATTCTTTTTCGGGCAGATCATTTCTAAACTAAATACGACCAGTAAGACCATGACGCTCATCTGCATAACCTTAGTGCTTGCCATCTTCCTGTTTATCGCTGCGCCGATTTTAACAGCCTGGGCTTCCGGCTATCTGGATGCGCGCTCCATGTATGACGTACAGATCTTTTCCAAATATAATAACGTATATGAGGAAAAAGATCTGCCGACTGACGACTACGAGATCATCACGGATTTCCTTGTCGAACATGAGATTGAAACAGCTTATGACTGTATCTTTAGTTTATATCTGCCGAAGAAGGCAGATTTTGATAACCGGGTAAAATATACGTTTCCTATTGCGGCAATTTCTTTGAGCGACTACAACATGATCCGTGAAATGTTAGGATATGGGCCGGTATCTTTATCGGAAAATGAATTTACAACACATTGGAAGTCCATTGCCACGGAAGAAGAAAGGGATAATTTTCTCACGACGCATACCAGTGTCATCACGGATGCGGGAGAGTTGACACTTACCGAACACTCTTATTACGAGGAAGCGATCGGGGAAACGGCTTACAATTCCTATACGAATGTTGTCTATATATTCCCGGACAGCATCTGTAAGAAACTGCTGCCTGTTATGCGAAACCGCTATATCATCACGGCACAAACGATCTCTTACCGGTATGCGCTTGCGTTGGAACAGTTCTTTACAGCGCAGTACCCGGAACAGACAGACACCGGCGTCTCCTATGCAATTCGATTGCGTACCTTACAGATCAACAGCACAAAAGCCGGGAATTTTGTGCTGCAGGCTTCCATGCTTTATGGCGCGATCGTACTGATGGTAATCTGTCTTACGGTACTTTCTTTACAGCAGCTTTTAGACGCCGGACAGTACAGATACCGCTTCTTGGTACTGCGGAAATTGGGTGTGGAGGAACAGCGTATCACAAAGCTCATACTAAAACAGCTGGGCATCTGGTTTGGGCTTCCTTTTACAGTTGCAGTGGTCGTTGCGGCCGTTATCATCACCTATTTTATACAGGCTATATCAGCAGAAGTTTCCGCCTATATAGGACTGAACACGTTACTGTTACAGATCGGCGCAACAGTAAGTATTCTTGCAATTTTGCTGATCTGTTATTTTATGAGCACATGGATATTGTTTAAGAGTTCTGTCAGAAATACAAACTAG
>CAMWLJ010000115.1 GCA_947175055.1 uncultured Lachnospiraceae bacterium
GGCCGTCGGCCGCCTCGAATTTGGGCGCGAGCTGGTTTACTTCGTCGTCAAATACACAGCGGCCTCTTCCTGCACAGGAGCCGCAGGCGATACAGCCTCGGATCGGTTTATTACCGATCTGCACAATCTCGGATTCAATACCGTTTTGTACGAAAATTTGTTCCATTTCTTTCAGTGCAATGGAAGTATTGCCGTTAACACGGGGACTTCCGTTGATCATTAGTACTTTCATTCTTACCTCCATTCCGAAGCGCTTTGCGCTGAGGACGCGAGCAGAATTTTAGATTCTGCTCTGCGATCAACAGAATTTGTGACGTTTCGGCACAAATTCTTGGTTGAATAAATTGCTCATCAGAGAATTTATTCAACCTTACCTCCATTCCGAAGCGCTTTGCGCTTTCCAATGACCTAAACTGATGTAATGATTTCGATATAGCAATATAGTAACACAGATTGCACAAAAATGACATAAGATATGTTTTTCGTTATTTTTCATATTGCAGGATCAAATCGGCAAGCCTATAATAAGGAAAGCTATCAAGGTAACTACGGAGGAAAAGCGATATGACCTTTGATCTGAAAAAGGACGGTAAGAGGATTATCGTTGTCTGCCTGGCATCGGTTATTATGGCAGTCAATATCAAAACATTTGTCAAGGCGGGCGGGCTGTATCCGGGCGGCGCTACAGGATTGACGGTTCTGATCCAGAGTATTTTTGAACGGTTTCTGAACATGGAAATCCCCTATTCGCTGGTAAACTTGTTGCTGAATCTGGTGCCGATCTACATAGGCTTCCGGTTTATCGGTAAGAAGTTTACACTGTATTCCTGTCTGATGATCGTACTGACGAGCGTGCTGACAGACATCATCCCGCAGGCGGCGATCACTTATGATATTCTGCTGATCAGTATCTTCGGCGGTATCATCAATGGATTCGTGATCAGCATCTGCCTGCTCATGAACGCGACTACGGGTGGCACGGATTTTATCTCTATCTATCTTTCCGAGAAAAAGGGGGTAGATTCCTGGAATTTTATTCTGGCTTTTAATATAGTGATCATCGGTGTGGCCGGTGTGCTGTTTGGTATGGATAAGGCGCTTTATTCCATCATCTATCAATATGCGTCAACGCAGATCCTGCATATGCTTTATAAGCGGTATCAGAAGCAGACTCTCTTTATTGTGACCAACAAGCCCAATGAGGTCTGCCAGGCAATCAATCTGGCGAGCATGCATGGGGCTACAGTCTTAAGCGGGGAAGGATCTTATGAGCATCAGAAGCGGCAGGTGGTATATTCCGTTGTCTCCAAGGAGGAGAGCAAACGAGTGATCCGCGCCGTGAAAGACGCGGATCCGGCTGCGTTTGTCAATGCGCTGCGTACGGAGGAACTGTCCGGGCGTTTCTACCAGAAGCCGACGGAGTGACGTGCTCTCCCATAGTGCCCATATCGGAGACCACCAGATCCGAAGCGTCGATCAGAGAGGAACTGTCCAGCGTCTGGCCTTCGGAAGTAGAGGGAATCGTTCCTTCCAGCTGTCCTAAGATGCTCTCTGCTCTTCGCAGACAAAAGCTGCGCAGGGTGGAGACACCCTTCTCAAATTCTTCATTGCTGCAGAACTTCGTCGGATCGGCTTCTACGTAAGGCGCGATCAGCCGGGCGGTCTCGTCGATCAGGGAAGCAAGCGCGCCATTCTCAAAATATTCATTTAAAAATTCCTCAAAATACTGATGATACAGTTCCGTGTATTCCTGATGATCGAATATCCATGCAAGCATCGGCCGGGAATCGACAGAGCCGCCGGAAACAGGGGTGTCTATGGGGTAGTTGACCAGAGCCGTAGCGCTGCCGCCGGATTCAAAACCACCGAAGGCGAGGTTGTAATCCCATGGGATCATGGAAAGCTGTCCGTTCTTTTCGTACAGATAGTAATTATGGATCATGGCGCCGGTGTAACTGTCGAAATTGAGTACAAAATTATGGACCACAAAATAGCGGATGACTTCATCAATATCTACTGTAGTTTCGAGCGTTTTCTTCTCGCTTTCATTCAGATTTTTCAGCGCTTCGATCAGCCTTGTTTTGTCAGCATTGGACGGGTCGGTCTTGGCATTGTCGAAGATATTGGGATAACTGTCAAACTCGTTATCAGTATAAATAAGGGATACATCACTGCTGCCCATGCCTTTCGAGAAGCGCTCATCCCCTGACATACCTGGAAAATTCGGCATATCCGGAAGGTTTGACATATCCGAGTGATTTGACATATCCGAGTGATTTGACATATCCGGAGGATTGGGCATATCCGGAAGGTCTGACATATCAGGGTCATTTGATATATCAGGAGGATCTGACATGTCGGGGCGATTTGACATATCTGGAGGATTCGACATATAAGGGCGATTTTGCATATCCGGAAAGTTTTCGAGGCTGTCAGGATCGAAGTTTTCAAAATCAAATCCCCGCCCGTTTCCGCGGCCGCCGCCCATCTTCATGCTGTCCGGTTTGTATAATTCTCCATAGTCATTTCCGTAATTTCTTGCCAGAAAGGATTCCTCCACGCCCTCGACAGCCAGATACAGACCCCAGTCTTCACCGTTTACCGTCATATAAGCATAGCTGCATAGCGGGGCATCAACGCCGAATTCGTGCATCAGCCGGTAGACGAGGTAATCTTTCATATAAGTATTATCCTGGATGATATTATTCAGGCATAACTTGTCAAGCCCATGGTAATTCAGAGAATCATCATAGTGATCGAATTCTATCTTAAAGCTGTAGCGGTTGTTGCCATAGGCTGCCACAGAGGATAGGGAAGTGTTGCCTTTGGCGCGGATGGCCACATTGCGGTATGCTTCTCCGTCAATGATAACGGTGCAGTCAACATACTCCTCATCCGTGCAATTTGCGAGAAAAGAATCCCAGTCGTCCATGACAATGTCGATCGTATGAACTTCGGAATCCTGGAAAAGCCGGGAAGCATATCCAACGGCGGCGTTCACCGTCTGAACGCCCAGCCGGCCTGCATTCATAAAGAACAGGGTGAGAGCCAGCGTGACGGCCAGAACAATGCAGCAGATCTTGTCAATATGTTTGCTGGTAGACATTCGATACCTCCTTATTGTCTGCTGTCCCGTTATCCCATGTAGTCGCCGTTGTAGCTGACCAGAACGGCACTGTTTACGCCTTCCATCTGTGCAAGTGTGTTGATGAAGTCGGTATTGTCGTCTTTCAGGCGGACTTCCAGGTTCAACTCGACGGCGTTTTTCTGTGCGGTCTTGCTTTTGACTACGAGGCGTCGCACCTGACTTTTCAGATACTCATGTACCTGCAATTCGCTTGCGTGATCGGTACAACTGATCACGGCAATGTAAGGATTAGAATGTGTTTTCCTGTTGACGAAGATCAGCAGGATCACACCGATCAGCAGGCTGCCGATAACGGCCAGAGGTATCAACCCTGCGGCCAGCACGATGCCTACAGCGATCGACCAGAAGAGAAAGGCAATATCCAGAGGCTCCTTGATGGCAGTGCGGAAACGGACGATAGACAGCGCGCCCACCATACCAAGGGAAAGCACCACATTGGAAGTTACAGCCAGAATGACGAGAGTGGTGATCAGTGTGAGGGCGATCAGTGTTACGCCGAAACTGGAAGAGTACATAACGCCGGAAAAGGTCTTTTTATAGACAAAAAAGATGAACATGCCGACGCCGAACGCCAGCAGCAGCGCCAACATCATATCGAAAATGCTGATGCTGGTGATATTGTTGAGGAAACTTGATTTGAAAATATCGTTAAAAGTCATGATCTGTTCTCCATTCTATGAAATTAAAATTAGTTTAGCCATAAAGCCTGCAGGCTGCATATTTAGAAAAGGCGCTGGCGCTTCGTGTGCCGAGCTGTACCACATCCCGGATGATATCGGGCAGATAAGCATCCCATTTGACTTCCAGGATGATGGGGGCAGTTCCTGCAGGAATGGTGGTGCATTCAGGATCCAGGAAGCCGGTACACTGCAGGGTGGTGCGGATATTATAGTCGATCGTTACTCTGACATTGCCGGCGGGAAACAGGTAGGGTTCTCTTGTATAGTCTACGACTGTTTTGGGACGGAGCTGCTGTGTCGACAGTTTAAAGTAGAATTCTGTTACAAGAGGGTACGTGCTGTGACACATCCAGGTATAGTCGCCGTTTGCGATCGCCTGCGCCTCATCCTTTGTTAAGACGGCACTTGATTTGCTTCCCAGCCCGCCGATTTTGCTTTTCTTCTCCAGGTGGATCAGGGAGGTGTCACCGTTATAGTAGCGGATGCGGAATTTCTCACGCCTGTTTACGCCGTCCAGTTTTTCGCGCAGCGCTTTATCGGTGGGATCGTCGAAGTATAGACTGCGTATTTCATACTTTCCGCCTATGGCGTAGGGATCCGGTGTCATGACAGTGGGAAGCCGTCCCTGGAGAATGATCATGTCGGATAAGCTTATGATATGTTTCCATTCGTGCCGGTAAGTCATGGCAGTAACCTCCTGTATCGTATTTTCGCAGGCAGACCTGTCCTGCTTTTTTTCGGTAATAAATACCCGATAAGCGAGACCGATGTCGTGTAAGATGCTTTATGAGGAGAAGCACACAAGAAGGTGTCGGTATCGGCCTACCGGGCATAGTGTCATTTTATGGCAAAAATGAGGAGAAACTATGTTCAAAATGAGAAGATTCTGTGTCCGGAAGATTTGGCGACAGGGTGTATGTAGTGCGTAAAGCGCCGGTTGAGGTGAACCGGGACAATCACATTGTCCTGCAGTTATTGGAATTGTTGAAAGACATTGAGGAATACAGTGATGACGAACAGGCGGCCAGACAACAGATCGTAGATTATATTGGAAGATTTTGTTGATGATAATGTCGAATACAGACGGGCGGTGGATGAGATCCTTGCTCTGGCGGACAGTGGTATGTTTGACTGATAAAGCACTGACTTTTTTGTAAAAGAGGGCTTGACAAACGCAAAGCTGCATCCCTATAATAAGATATCTTTGAAAGGAAGAGGTGGAAAGATGACGAAGTAATCGACTTTTGAAACATGAATTGATCAAAGGAGCAGTACTGTCCGCAGAGTTCGGCACGGCTGTTTCATCATGTTGCCAAAGGTAGATTATGTTTCTCACAGCCTCTTTTTTGTGTGTATAGCGATGCGTTGTTGTACGGAATATGTACTGTCGGGATGTTTTGAGCGTTTTGCCAGGGACAGGGGATGCGGCCGTGTATGGCCTGCGGAGCAAGGCGGTGCGCCTTATCGTACATGACAAGTGCACAACACCGTAACGGAGAAATAAGAGCTACAGAGACGATTCGGGATCATTTGGCGACAGATGGTTCCTTTTTTATTTTTTTGAAACGGAGGTGGTACATCATGTCGCAGATCAGTGTATCAAATCTGACCTTCTGCTATGAAGGCAGCTTTGACAATATTTTTGAAAATGTATCGTTTCTGATCGATACGGATTGGAAATTGGGATTTATTGGGAGGAATGGGAAGGGAAAGACAACGTTCTTGAATCTTCTGCTGGGAAACTATGAGTACGAGGGGCACATCAGCGCTTCGACAGTGTTTGACTACTTTCCCTATCGGATCAGGGAGGAACAGAAGGCGCAGTGTGGTGTGGAGTTCCTGGAACAGTTGAAACCGGGTTGTGAGCAGTGGCGGGTCATCTGCGAATTGGAGAAACTGCATCTTACTGCGGAGGTTCTTTACAGGCCGTTCGGGACTCTGAGCCATGGGGAACGTACGAAAGTGATGCTGGCGGTACTTTTCTCCGGGGAAAATGATTTCCTGTTGATCGATGAGCCGACCAATCATCTGGATCGGGAATCCAGAGAGACCGTGAAGGAGTATTTGGGAAAAAAGAAAGGATTTATCCTTGTGTCTCACGATCGTGACCTGTTGGATGCCTGCATTGACCATGTGCTGGTGCTGAACCGCAGCAGCATAGAAGTACAGAGCGGGAATTTCTCCACATGGTGGGAGAATAAGAGCCGCATGGATGCTTTTCACCAGGCGGAAAATGAGAAACATAAGAAGGAGATCGGCAGACTGAAGAAAGTGGCTGAGAGAACACTGGACTGGGCAGATAAGAGTGAGCGGAGCAAGATTGGCTTCGATCCGATCAAAGATCCCGGACACGGACTCCAAAGAGCTTATATCGGTGCCAAGACCAAGAAGATGCAGAGCCGCAGGATGCAGGTGGAGAAGCGGATTGAAGCCGAAATCGAGCAGAAAGAGGGATTGCTGCAAGACGTCGAGAATCCGGCAGACTTGAAACTGATGCCGATGAGATATCATAAAGAAGTCCTGATCAGGGCGCAGGATTATGGTATCACTTATGGCAATGGGGAGGTGTTTAGAGACTTAGCCTTTGAGCTGCGGCGTGGGGAGCGGGTGTTCCTGCATGGTGAGAATGGATGCGGGAAATCCAGTCTGATCAAGGCGATTTTGGCGCGCAACGGGGCAGGCGGTGTTGTGTCCGAGGGCAGACGCGTGAATGCCAGAGCAGATGCACGACCGGTATATGGAAATGCGGTTCAAGCAAACCCGAATAAAGACGCGGGTGCAGCAGTAAGGCCGGAGGGGGATCTGCTGGAAAGAGACAGGGCCGTTATGCAGGAGACGGGTACCCTGGCCTGTGGATCTGGCCTGGTTATTTCCTATATTGATCAGGATACTTCCGGTCTGCGTGGAAATCTTAAGGAGTTCTGCAGAGAGAATGATCTGGATGAAAGCCTTTTCTGTGCGATCTTAAGACAGTTGGATCTGGAGAGGGTACAGTTTGCCAAGAACATGGAGGAATATTCCGAGGGCCAGAAGAAAAAGGTGCTGGTCGCGGCAAGTCTGCTAAAACCTGCGCATCTGTATATTTGGGACGAGCCGCTGAACTATATTGATGTTTTTTCCCGGATGCAGATCGAGAAGCTGATTCTGACTTTCCAGCCTACGATGCTTGTCGTGGAACACGACGTGCGCTTCCGGGAGAAGATTGCGACGCGGGTGGTGGAAATGTGATATGCTGCCTGGTGCTGTTGCAGTTTGCGGCCCCTGGGCCGTGAATTGTAACGAAAATATAGCGAAAATAGGGGGAGATTATAAATAATGTTGCTATTTTATGCATTTTCTGGCAAAATGGAATAGGGTGCGCTGTAAGTACCGGTGGAAAGCAGCGCCATCTTGTAATGGCATGGATATTCAGGATATAAAACTTAAGAGAGAAGGGG
>CAMWLJ010000116.1 GCA_947175055.1 uncultured Lachnospiraceae bacterium
AATACGTTGCACGCGTTAAGTGTCAAGAGTGGGTAAGGCGAAGAAGCACCTTGTTGGAGGTGTCGGCTTATCAATGCGGGTGGTACCGCGGATAATTATAACTATCCGTCCCGGAATGCAGAGATGTGTTCCGGGATTTTTTTTGCGCGAATAAGCAGAGCCTGATACTTTTCTGCTCAGGCACCATGCTTGCATGAGGGCAGGAGCAGAAAAGTATCAGGCGAGCAACGCGAACGAGGAGGCCGAAGGCCTTCGAGTCTGCTTATTCGGAGGCGGAGGAGGCCGAAGGCCATAAACCTGAAAGTAAGAAAGTCCCGGAATACGATAGTCAGCGAAAGGAGACCAGAACTATGATGACCAGGAACATTTACAGAGACGTAACCTTACAACAGATTGGTGAGTCCGATATCGGCCGGGAGATCCGGGTGGCGGGCTGGATCGAGAATATCCGCGATCACGGCGGTGTGTCCTTTGTGGATCTGCGGGATATGTACGGTGTGCTGCAGATTGTGATGCGTGATACCTCGCTGCTGGACGGATTGAGCCGGGAGATGAGTATATCCGTGGAAGGCCTGATCGAGCATCGGGATGAGGAAACCTACAACCCCAGAATCCCCACCGGCACCATCGAGTTGGCGGCACACAAGGTGGAGGTGCTGGGCAGAGTCTATAGGCAGCTTCCCTTTGAGATCATGACTTCCAAGGAGATCAGAGAGGATGTGCGGCTGAAATACCGTTATCTTGACTTGCGGAACCAGAAAGTGAAGGATACCATTATTTTCCGGTCTAAAGTGATCGCCTTTCTGCGGGAAAAAATGATGGAGATGGGATTTTTAGAGATTCAGACGCCAATCCTTTGCGCTTCGTCGCCGGAGGGCGCCAGGGACTATATCGTGCCTTCCCGGAAATACAAAGGGAAATTTTACGCATTGCCACAGGCGCCGCAGCAGTATAAGCAGCTGCTGATGGTGTCGGGATTCGATAAATATTTTCAGATCGCGCCTTGCTTTCGGGATGAGGATGCCAGGGCGGATCGGTCGCCGGGAGAGTTTTACCAGCTGGATTTCGAGATGAGCTTTGCCACCCAGGAGGATGTGTTCCGGGTAGGAGAGGAAGTCTTGTCGGCGGCTTTCGAGAAATTTGCGCCGGAGGGGTATGCTGTAACGCAGGCGCCTTACCCGGTGATCAGCTATAAGCAGGCCATGCTGGAATTTGGCACCGACAAGCCGGATCTCAGGAACCCACTGCGGATCATTGATCTGACGGAATTCTTTCAAGGGTGCGAGTTCAAACCTTTTCATGGCAGGACGGTCCGTGCCATTCGGGTACATGCGGATATGACCAAAGGCTTCCACGAGAAGCTGTTGCGATTCGCCATGGATCTGGGCATGGGAGGCCTCGGATATCTGGAAGTGGCGGAGGATTTGAGTTATAAGGGCCCGATCGATAAGTTCATACCGCAAGAGAAGAAAGGGGAACTGGCAGCTCTTGCAGGACTGACTGCGGGAGATACGATCTTCTTCATTGCGGACAAAGAAGAGCGTGCAGCCTGCTATGCGGGGCAGATCCGTACGGAATTGGGACAAAAGCTTGACCTGATCGAGAAGAAGGCGTATCGTTTCTGCTATGTAAACGATTTTCCGATGTTTGAGCGAGACCCGAGCACGAAACAGATCGGCTTCACTCACAACCCCTTTTCCATGCCGCAGGGCGGTCTGGAGGCGCTTGAGACGCAGGATCCGCTAACGGTGCTGGCCTATCAGTATGATATTGTGTGCAATGGCGTGGAGCTGTCTTCAGGGGCGGTGCGCAACCATGATATGGATGTGATGGTGAAGGCCTTCGAGATCGCCGGATACGATGAGGAGACACTGCAGCGCAAATTCGGAGCACTGTACAGTGCATTCCAGTTCGGTGCACCGCCGCACGCGGGCATGGCGCCAGGGGTCGACCGGATGATCATGCTGTTGCGGGAGGAAGAGAACATCAGGGAAGTGATCGCCTTCCCCATGAGCGGGTCTGCGCAGGATCTGATGTGCGGTGCACCGGGAGATGTGACGGAGCAGCAGCTGCGGGAAGTGCATATCAAGGTCAGGACGTAAGGACAGTATCAAAATGACATAATTGTTTGCAGGAAAAGATAGAATGGAGCAAGATCATGGCAAATATCATAAGTGACGAGACGATCGAATATGTGGGTATCCTGGCGAAACTGGAACTTTCGCAGGGTGAACAGGAGCAGGCGAAAGCGGATATGGGCAGGATGCTTGACTATATCGACAAGCTGGGTGAGTTGGATACGACGGGAGTTGAGCCGATGTCCCATGTGTTCCCGGTGCAGAATGTGTTCCGGGAAGACGTGGTGACGAACAACGACATGAGGGAGCAGATGCTTTTGAATGCACCGGAGGAGAAAGACGGTATGTTTGTGGTGCCGAAGACGTTCCTATGATTGAGGCGAAAGGAGGCTGATCGGTATGGAAGTTACGGATATGACGGCGGTAGAATTGTCGGCGGCCATCAGAGACGGGCAGGTTACCGCCGTGGAGGCGGCGGAGGAGATGCTTGCCCGTATAGAAGAGAGAGACGGCATATATAACTGCTATGTGACGGTGGATCGGGAAGGTGCGTTGGCGCAGGCCCGGGCAGTTCAGGAAAAGATCGATGCGGGAGAACTGACAGGTCCGCTGGCGGGGGTGCCGGTGGCGATAAAGGATAATCTGTGCACGGAAGGATTGCTGACTACCTGCGCGTCCAGGATGCTGGAGAATTTCGTGCCTACGTATACGGCGGAAGCGGTGATGAATCTGCGCAGGGCGGGAGCCGTTATCCTGGGAAAGACTAATATGGACGAGTTTGCCATGGGGTCTACAACGGAGACGTCTGCTTACGGGGTAACGAGAAACCCTTGGAACCCGGCGCATGTACCGGGCGGGTCTTCAGGCGGCTCGGCGGCGGCAGTGGCCGCGGGAGAATGCTGCTTTGCATTGGGATCCGATACGGGCGGCTCCATCAGACAACCGGCGGCTTACTGCGGCATGGTGGGGATGAAGCCAACCTACGGCACGGTGTCGCGGTACGGATTGATCGCCTATGGATCCTCCTTGGATCAGATCGGGCCGCTCACGAAGGATGTGACAGACTGCGCAGCGGTGCTGGAAGCAATCTCTTCCTATGATAAAAAGGATTCCACTTCGGTAAAGCGGCAGGATACGGACTTTACCTCTGCACTTGTGGAGGATGTGCAGGGACTTCGCATCGGTATTCCAAACGATTATCTGGGAGAAGGACTGGATGCGGAGGTGAGGGCTGCCGTCTTGCAGGCCGCGGAGGAGCTGGCGCGCAGTGGAGCGGTAGTGGAGCGGTTTGATCTGAGCCTGGTGGAATATGCGATCCCGGCGTACTATACCATTGCGGCGGCGGAAGCCAGTTCCAATCTGGAACGGTTTGACGGTATTAAATACGGCTACCGTACCAAAGAGTATACCGGTCTCCACAATATGTATAAGAAATCTCGTTCTGAAGGCTTCGGGGAAGAGGTGAAGCGGCGTATCATGCTGGGATCTTTCGTTCTCAGTTCCGGCTACTATGATGCCTATTATCTGAAGGCCCTGCGGGTAAAAGCGTTGATCAAGAAGGCGTTCGACGAGGCGTTTGCGAAATATGACGTGATATTGGGACCAGTGGCACCGACTACAGCGCCGCGGCTGGGAGAAAGCCTGGCGGATCCCATTAAGATGTACTTGGGAGATATCTACACCATCGCCGTGAACCTGGCGGGTTTGCCGGGAATCAGCCTTCCCTGCGGAAAAGACAGAAACGGTCTGCCCATCGGATTGCAGCTGATCGGAGACTGTTTCCAGGAGAAAAAGCTGATTCGGGCGGCGTATACGTATGAAAAGAGCAGAGGGCCGTTTGGAATAGGACCAGGTACAGAGAAGCAGGATGGTAGAACAGGAGGGATACCTTCATGAGTAAACAATATGAGACTGTGATCGGGTTAGAAGTGCATGTGGAGTTGGCCACGAAGACTAAGATCTTCTGCGGTTGTTCCACCACGTTCGGAGCGGCGCCCAACACGCAGACCTGCCCGGTCTGTAGCGGGATGCCGGGATCTTTGCCGGTGTTGAACAGAAAGGTGTTAGAGTATGCGATCGCGGTGGGGCTGGCGACTAACTGCGAGATCACCCGTTATGCAAAATTCGATCGGAAGAACTATTTTTATCCGGATAATCCGCAGAACTATCAGATCTCCCAGCTGTATCTGCCGATCTGCAGAAATGGCTGGGTGGAGATCGAGACGAAGAAGGGCGGCCTTAAGAGGGTCGGCATCCACGAGATCCATATGGAGGAGGATGCCGGTAAACTTATTCATGATGAATGGGAGGACTGTTCACTGGTGGACTACAACCGTTCGGGCGTGCCGCTGATCGAGATCGTGTCCAAGCCAGATATGCGCAGTGCAGAGGAAGTGATAGCCTATCTGGAGAAGCTGCGTCTGCTCATTCAGTATTTGGGGGCCTCCGACTGCAAGCTGCAGGAAGGGTCCATGCGTGCGGATGTGAATCTGTCTGTGCGGGAAGTGGGGGCGAAGCAGCTTGGTACTAGGACGGAGATGAAGAATCTGAACTCTTTTAAGGCCATTTCACGGGCCATTGCCGGGGAGACGGAGCGGCAGATCGACCTGATCGAGGCCGGAGAAAGGGTGATACAGGAGACGAGAAGATGGGATGATACAAAAGGAGAATCTTATGCTATGCGGAGCAAGGAGGACGCCCAGGATTACCGTTACTTTCCGGACCCGGATCTGGTACCGGTGGCAGTGAGTGATGAGATGTTAAAGAAGATCCGGGCCGCGCAGCCGGAATTTCGCAATGAAAAGATGCAGCGTTACAGGGAAGAATTTGGGATCCCTGATTACGATATTGAGATCATTACAGAGTCCAAGCACATGGCAGATATCTTTGAGGCGGCTACGGCCATCTGCGGCCAGCCCAAGAAGGTGTCTAACTGGCTGATGGGAGAGACCTTGCGTCTGATGAAGGAGAGGGAGACGGATGCCGAGGATCTGCGCTTTTCACCGGAGCATCTGGCGAAATTGATCTGGCTTGCAGATAAGAAACTGATCACCGGTTCGGTGGCGAAGGAAGTCTTTGAGGTGATGTTTGAGGAAAATGTAGATCCGGAACGGTATGTGGAGGAAATGGGCTTAAAGACCGTCAATGACGAGGATTCTCTGCGTAAAACGATAGCGGAAGTGATCGCCGCTAACCCGCAGTCCGTAGCGGACTACAGGAGCGGGAAGGAGAAAGCCATCGGTTTTCTGGTAGGTCAGACCATGAAAGCCATGAAGGGGAAAGCCGATCCTGCGGCGGTGAATCAGATCTTGCGGGAAGAAATCGTGAAGTAGGGATTCACTCGCCAAGCTGTATATATTCCAGAAATTTAACGACAAGTTCGGGCTGATCGTTGGAGACGGGAATGCCCAGAACTACTTCTGCCGGATAGCCCTGGTAATCATATTGGCTGTCCTGCAGATAAGCGTACAGGCGGGAGTCGGCCAGGGCATTGTCCTTTGTGACGATGATGCCCGCCGCCACCGGCTGTTCCATGGTGGAAGGATCCGTGTGGTCGATCGTCAGTACGGAAAGATCACGCACCTCATCGGGGTTGAAATCGTCATCCGGGAAGGTGGCCATATCCGTATAGTAGAAGTAGGGACGGTATTTCTCCACTTCTTCCGGGGACAGTGTACTCTCCAAAGGAGAGAAATACCCCATCTGGGCATACTGTTCAAAGGTCTGTGTCTCTGCGACGAGAGCGTGGATGGAACCGGTCTGCATCATGGCCACCATCTTCTGCTGGTTGGCCATCGTATATTGCGAGACATCATTGGGGGAAAGCGACATGGATGTATCGATGTATACTTCATATTCCGCTGGGTCGATACCGGCATATTCCAGGAATTCGGCAGCCCATTTCTCCGGAAGACCTTCGCTTGTATCGCTGACACCGGCGTTGATGAGGGTGGCATAGAAACCATAATCCTTGTAGGTGACATAGTTATAGATTAAGGAAGAAGCGGCGATGACCACGATGATCGTGATCAGTGCATGGATCTTATAATAATCCCAGAAGTAGGCGAATTTCTCCTTCGGAGTCATTCGGCCCATGGCCTTTCTGCGTTCTTCTCTGATCTCATCTCCCACTGAATTTCCGATTGCCATGATCTTATCTCCGTTTCCTGTTTATTTCCGCGAGCAACGAGCCAAGTGCTGTGCCTAAAGCCAGCCGAAGGCAGGCTTGAATATATTGGCGACTGCTGCGATGGTCGAATACCCCGCTGCTCTGCAGCGCTGCAAGTTTGATACCCCGTAGCTTGCTGCTTTGCCCTGATCGCCAGTTCTTCTGCAGTAAGCTATGATTATCTATGATAATTAGTTTGAAAAGTGTTGTCAATGAAGGAACCATATTAATTGTATGAATTTTTTATGAAATTCTGCGCACATTCTCAGTGCAAAGCGCTTTAGAATGAAAGTAGAGAGGTCATCAACTTACTTATGTGCGGGCAGAATGTAGTTTATGTATTTTGCTTCTCGCATCTTAAGTATTTCATGATATAAGTCGATATATACTTCATAATAGTTGGCGGCATAAGGTAATGAGATCATGCTTTCGGCTTTGTCAGCGCTTTCGCTTTCATATTGGACATTGACAGGGATTGGAAGCAGATGGTTTTTATGTCGGCTATGAGTATCGGGGAATTCGGAATAAAAGAGGTGGATGATAGGAGAGAGAAACTATGGTTGTAAAGCACAATATCATGGCGATGAATTCAAACCGCATGTTCAACCTGACAAATAAGAGTCAGGCCGGATCTACGGAGAAGCTGTCTTCAGGATATAAGATCAACCGTGCAGCAGATGATGCGGCGGGCTTGTCTATATCGGAGAAAATGCGCCGCCAGATCAGAGGTCTTACGCAGGCATCAGCCAATGCGGCGGACGGTATTTCCTGCGTGCAGACGGCGG
>CAMWLJ010000117.1 GCA_947175055.1 uncultured Lachnospiraceae bacterium
TGGTCCCAAACCAGGCGCTCTAGCCAAGCTGAGCCACACCCCGAAATGTACCTGTTACTTCTCTCTTCACAACGCAAGTTACATTATATATGACACTTTCTTCCCTGTCAACCTGTTTTTTTCTTTTTTCAAAAGTCTTCCAAAGTCTTGCCGGCCCATCCAGTACTCCGTATTTATTGTATACTCTCGATCACCCAAGATAATTGATCGTATAATGCGCTTCTCCCTCTCTGTCTATCTCCATGATTACATAACTCGGTTTCCGGTTCTCCTGCCGCGGATAGCTGATGCTTCCCGGGTTGACAAGCGTAATATCATCCTGAATCTCGACCACTGGCTTATGGGTATGCCCACACATTACGATGTCAACTTTCCTTGCCCGGGCCTCCTCCTTAATGATCTCATTGTTCATAGCAATATAGTAATTATGTCCGTGTGTTATCCACACTCTGTACTGCCCTATCATTAATTCTTTCTCCCGGGGAAGTTCCGAGAAGAAGTCGTTATTGCCCTGGACCATCTCTACCGGACACTGTGCCGCCTGAGAGATCAAAACTTCACTGCCTTCCACATCTCCGCAGTGTATCACCATGTCAAGCGGCGCTGTTCTCTCCACCACCTTAAGATAGTTTCTGTTATTTCTATGCGTATCACTTACGATTAATATCTTCATGCACACCCTCGTGTATCTGTTTCTTATACAAACAACCTTTGTTCCAGTTCCTTTTTCATCGCCGCCAACGCTCTGGCTCTATGGCTGATGCGGTTCTTCTCCTCCACACTCAGCTGTGCAGTCGTACGGCCATATTCCGGCACATAGAAGATCGGATCATATCCGAAGCCATTGTTTCCTTTCTCTTCATGATCGATCCTACCCTCGATCACACCACTGGTAGTGACCACTTCGCCGCCCGGCAACGCTGCCGCAATAGCGCATACGAATCTTGCCGTCCTCTTATTATCGGGCACACCTTCCAGTCTGTCAATTAAATTTTTATTTTTGATGGAATATGGCGTATCTTCCCCCATATACCTGGCTGAATAGATTCCAGGCTCCTTGTCCAGATAATCCACTTCCAACCCCGAATCATCTGCCAGCACGATCGCCTCTTCCTGCGTCGCTGCCGCCACCGCCCTGGCCTTGATCGCCGCATTTTCCGCAAAAGTAGTGCCGTCCTCCACGATATCAATGTCGATTCCCGCTTCCTTCATAGACAGGATATCCGCATCCATATCCTGCAGAATTTCTCTGACCTCGCGCATTTTTCCTTCATTGCCTGTTGCAAATATGATCTTCCGTCTCATATTCTTCTCCTTTACCTAAACATCTATATCCCGTATCATCATACCTACCATACAGCTCTCTTCTGCGCAAACTTCGCGATCCTGCAAACATCCCAGCATCTATTCCGCATATGCCTTCAAAATCGCCTGATAGATACCTTCTGCGATCCGCTGGATGTAGTCCTCCCGCTGCAGAAGGATCGCTTCCTGTCCATTGGTGAGATATCCCACTTTGACGGCCGCTGCCGGAACAGTCGCCTCACTGATGACCGTGTCGGTCTCCCCCGCTTCCACCAGTCCGACTGCCTTACCGCTGATCGCGGTCACCACCTCCCGCTCCAACAGATCGGCCAGCTCCACACTGCCGAAACCAGGGATAAAGAACTGGCTGTTGTACACGGTTTCTGTTCCGTACTTCTTGCTGCTCTTATCGCTTCCCACCTCAATGCGGATCAACATATCGGCCTTCGTAGACTCTGCCAGCCTGACACGATATCCCGCTTCCGGGTTGCTGTCATCCATTCTCGTATAATAAACCTTGATATCCGTCTCGTCCAGTTTCGCCTTCAGAGCTTTTGCTATATTCAGCGTGATATCCTTCGCCGATACAGTATCCGTCACGGTACCGGTGTCTTCCTCCCCGTAAGCCGGGTCTATCACAATGATCTTATCATAAACCTCCTTCGGCGGTACAAACTCGATATAAAGCGTATTATCCTCAAAAATACTGCGATATTCAAAGACATCCGTCAACCGGAAACGAAGACAGAGCCTTTCCTTCTCCACTTCAAAGCGTCCGTCCACAACCGCTTCGCAGCTCCCGTAGACACCATTGCTCTCATAAAAGGATTCCTGTCCGGACATTTTCTCCGGTTCGATGCTCACCCACAACTCCCTGTCCATATAGTGGTTCTCTACCGTCACTTCTTCGACGCGGACATCCGGCGGTACAGGGACGCAGAAATAGTTCGTCTTCCCGCTGTCCCGGTCGATCTTAATGCGGTTCCCTTCCTCCATGGCCGCATGATCGGACTTGTTTTCTGCCGCCTGTACGACTTCATCCTGCGCCAGATCCGCCACGATAGCGATCTTATTGGCACAATAGTACAACATGATACCCATCGCAGCCGCTACAAACAGCGAACAGAGTACCGTAGTTTTTTTCATCAGATCATTCTGCATTGTTATATCCATTCCTTTCACGCCGCCCGGATCCGGTAGGCTTCGGGCCCACAAACTGATAGAAATACGTCTTCATCATACCGTTATAAATCTTCCTGTTCTTATCTGCTCTTCTGCCGATTGCCTGCTCCGCTTTCTCATAGGAAGTGATCAGATACATGGACCAGCTGTCAAGCATACGGTACCGCTCGCCGATCGTGCCATACAGCCGCGGAAGATTCTCCTTGTCCTCCAGCCGCTCACCATAAGGCGGATTCGTAATGATGAAACCGTATTTCTTCGGGTGGCTCAACTGCTCTACACCTCTGCGTTGAAAGTGGATCATCTGTTCCACGCCTGCCAGTCTGGCATTAGCCCTGGCAATGGCCACCATCTCGTCGTCGATATCATATCCCTGGATGTCCGTCTCCACATCCAGATCGATCAGTGATTCCGCCTCGTCCGCTGCCCGGTACCAGCACTTTCTGTCTGCAATGTGGCCCCAGTCTTCCGCCGTAAAGCTCCGGTCGATCCCCGGCGCCATATGTGCCGCCATCATCGCCGCCTCTATGGGTATCGTTCCGCTGCCGCAGAAAGGATCCACTAAGATGCGGTCCTTCCTCCACGGTGTCAGCATGATGAGCGCTGCCGCCAGATTCTCTGCGATAGGTGCCTTCGCGGTAAGCTTCCTGTAACCGCGCTTATGCAAAGATTCTCCTGTCGTATCCAGTCCGACTGTCACCTCGTCCTTCATCAGAAAGACTCTGACCGGATAAGCATCGCCGCTCTCTTCAAACCACTCCACATGATAAGCCGATCTCATCCGCTCCACCATTGCCTTCTTCATAATAGACTGGATATCGGACGGACTGAACAATTTGCTCTTTACACTGGCGGCTTTCGCCACCCAAAATCTACCGTTCCTCGGTATGTATTCATCCCAGGGAATGGCCTTCGTTCCCTGAAAAAGTTCCTCGAAAGTCTCCGCACGAAAGCTTCCCACTTTGAGCAGAATCCTCTCAGCAGTCCGCAGGAAGATATTGGCACGACACATGGCCTGTGCATCCCCCGCAAATGTGACACGGCCGTCCTCCACGGATACGATCTCATAGCCCAGATCCGTGATCTCCCTTTTTAAGACCGACTCTAAGCCAAAGTGGCAAGGTACAATATATTCTACTCTATCCATTTTACAGCAATGTCTCCTTCTTAACTGCCCGTTTCAAGTTATACTTTCATCATGTTATCACAAAATCCACTGCCTGTGCACGATTCAGAGCCCTGGCACCATGTCGTTTCCCAGGTACGTCCAAACCCACAGGATTCATTGTATACCAAAATATATCAAATAACAATCTCAAACCACAAAAAGCGGTATGATCGAAATAGACCATACCGCTTTCTGTTCAAGAGCATTGCATACCGCTCTTAGTAGTTGTTCTTCTGGTTGTCCTGTGCGTTACTTCCGGAACTGTTCTTAGAACTGTTCTTGGAACTGTTCTGGCTGTTCTGATTGTTGGTCTTGTCCTGCTGCTTGTCGTTCTGAGAATTCTGGTTATAATCGTTCTTAGACATCTCAAATACCTCCTGGTTGATTTTATAGTTAATGACATTGGAAATTTCGCTTTAGCCCTGCCGCAGATTTCTTATATGACCTTGGCAGGAAGCGGAAGAGAAACTTTCTATGTCCTTTACTATAGTTACAGGAATAGTATTGCAGGATCACGGCTAAAATATACAAAAATTTTCATTAGTTTTATAAAATACTTAAATTCATCTATTATTATGATGCCCCTGGATCACTTTAACGATCAGAAGCACGATAAGCCCTGTCATGATCACCGGTGCAAAAATATAAAGCAGAGAACTCACCACGCCGATGACCAGCATTGCGATCACAACAACGATCAGCATGACAAGCCAGCCCGGCAGGGCCACTTTTCTCACTTGACTGTTCCCGTTGTATCTGTTTGCTTCCCGCCTGCTGCCGCCGACTTCGTCGTCATACTCCTGTGCGCTGCCGGAAGCGGCACCGGAACGCCTGTTGGCATCCAGGATACTTCTGGCAAGCAGTCGCGGCTCACCAAGCTGTCTCAATATCTCTTCTTCCGTTCTTCCTTTATGAATCTCCGAATCGATATACTCTCTGTAATATCTCACATGTTCCGCAATCTGGCTGCTCGACATACCGCCCGCCAGGGCATGCTGTAATTTCATGATAAATTCTTCTTTGTCCATGTTGATATATCCGTGCCTTTCCTCAACCTGATCAAAAGGAACAGCTCCAATCCCGTCTTTCGTTATATGGCGTTTATTTAAAAGGAATCACACCACCATCATAAGTGTTATTGATATATTCCGTGATCTCATCGGACATCAGGGTATCTACCAGCGCCTTGACGGCCTCATTATTCTCATTGCCTTCCTTGACCGCGATCACATTCACATAGGTCTTAGCCGCTTCGGAATCGGCCTGCTCATAGGCAACCGCATCCTTCGCAACAGAGAACCCTGCCTCCAGCGCGTAGTTGCCGTTCAGGACAACGAATGCCACCTCATCCTTAACTCTCGGCACCTGTGCCGCTTCTAATTCCTGGATTTCAATCTCATTGGGATTGTCAACGATATCTCTTACGGTAGCTTCCAAACCCACGCCGTCCTTCAGGGTGATGATGCCGTTATCCTGCAGCAACAGAAGCGCTCTCGCCTCATTGGTCGTATCGTTTGGCACCGCCACGACATCTCCCTTTTCCAGCGTTGTCAGATCGCTCTTCGTACCGGGATAAATGCCGAAAGGCTCATAATGGATGCCGCCGGCATTGACAAGATGGGTCCCCTGCTCCTCGTTAAAAGAATCCAAATACGGGATGTGCTGGAAATAGTTAGCGTCAAACTCCCCGCTCTCTACTACCATATTCGGCTGCACATAATCATTGAACACTGTCACTTCCAGTGTCCATCCCTGCGCTGCCAGAAGGGGTGCTGCCTGCTCCAGGATCTCTGCATGAGGCGTTGCCGATGCGGCGATCGTGATAGTGCCTTTGGCCTCCACCGCCTCACCGTCCGCTGCTGCATCGTCTGCAGGCACTTCACTTTCACCGGCTGCTGCATCTTCCTCTGCAGGCGCCGCATCCTCTTCTACAGGCGCTGCGTCCTCCGCACTGTCTTCTTCCTGTGCCGGTGCATCATCCTGTGCCGGTGCCGCACCTTCATCGGAACCGCCGCACGCTGTCAGCGTGCCAAGCGCCAGCGCTGCCGTTAAAATAGCTGCGATAAATCTTTTCTTCATAATACTTACTCTCCTCTCTGCCGTATCTTCACGGCAATACAATGAAACAAGACCGTTCCATTTTCTATCTGAAAGTCTGCACGCGCCTGACCGTCCACTGCTCTGTTCCTGCCTTCCGGATGCTGATGCCTTGGCTGATCTTAGTACATGAAACTTTTAGATCCTTTACGCATTAGTACCTTACCTTTGTCTTCTATCAAGCTTCACCGACATCTTCATGCCAAGTGTCTGGAAGATTTGGACCAGTACCACCAGAAGAATGACCGCTACAAACATGATCTCTTTCTCATAGCGGTAATATCCATACCGCATGGCAATGTCCCCAAGACCGCCGCCGCCGACGATACCTGCCATGGCAGAATAGCCAAGGATCGTGCCCAGCGCTATGGTAACACCCACCAGAATAGAAGTCCTGGCTTCCACCAGCAGCACTCTTATAATGATCGTCATGGTGTCCGCACCCATACTCTGCGCCGCCTCGATCACACCGCGGTCTACCTCGTTAAGCGAAGACTCGATCATACGGCCGATAAAAGGCGCTGCCGCCACCGTAAGAGGCACTACCGTAGCCGCCGTCCCGTAACTTCTTCCCACAAGCAGCTTCGTCAGCGGCATGATCAGGATCAACAGGATCAGGAACGGGATACTCCTGACCACGTTAGCGACTATATCCAGTATCTTGTACACAACCGCATTCGGCCTGATACCGTTCTTATCCGTCACCGCAAGGGCTACACCCATGGGCAGTCCCAGCAGATACCCGAAAATGGTAGACAGCAATGTCATGAAAAGCGTCTCACGCACGCCGTCTATCATCATGATCGTCATTTCATTAGTCCACTCCATAACCGTCCACCTCCTGTACCGCCAATCCACGCTCTGTCAGATAAGCCTTCATGTCCTCCTGCATCTGCACGTCATCCGGCAGGCTCAAGATCATCTCTCCTCTGGCGATCCCTTCCACATTCTTGGTATCCGCCCGCAGAATATTGATCGGCTGTCCGAACCGCAGCACCATATTGGCAATGACAGGCTCAAAGGATGAATTGACCGAGAACACGATGCGGATACAGCACTTCCCTTTCATCAGATCCTTCTGGTGCCCTTCCAGTGTACGGCGCTCTTCTCCTCTGCCCTTAACGATCAGCTCCTTAGCCTCCTTCGTCTTTGGATGGGAAAAGATATCGGCCACCCTGCCCTGCTCCACCAGGCGGCCGTCTCCTATGATCGCCACATGGGAACAGATCTCCCTGACCA
>CAMWLJ010000118.1 GCA_947175055.1 uncultured Lachnospiraceae bacterium
TGAATATGTACCTTGTATTTTTTCTGATATGGATCATTTTTAACGGGCAGTTTACACTGGAGATCGCCGCCTTTGGCGTTGTGGTATCCGGGCTGATCTACTGGTTTATCTGCCGGTTCCTCGGCTACAGGCCTGGTGATGATATCCGGCTTTGCAAGAGGTTCTTTCTGCTGATTCACTATGTATTCGTTCTGGTAACGGAAATCCTGAAGGCAAATATGGCAGTCTTTAAGATGATCTACTCTTCCAGGTACGAGCTTGAACCGGTCGTCATCCATTTTAAGACGAACCTCACATCGACCTTCGCCAGAGTGCTCCTGGCCAATTCTATCACCCTGACCCCGGGCACCATCACCGTCAGCCTTAAGGATGACGAATATACCGTTCATTGTCTGGACAAGGATCTGGCGGTTGGTATAGATTCGTCTATATTCGTAGAACTACTGGAAAGAATAGAGAATGTGCATTAGTTCTTTTGTGCGCGTTCTAGCGCAAAGCGCTTCGGAATGGAGGTAAAAATGCTATACCATAATCTTTACATTACAATACTGGTCATCCTGGCCGTCATGCTTTTTCCCTGCCTGATCCGTGCCGTCAAGGGACCACGCATTGCTGACCGGCTCGTCTCAGTCAATATGATGGGAACCATGGTCATGGTAATGATCGCCATTCTGGCACTGATGCTGGATGAGGGATATCTGGTGGATATCTGCCTGATCTACGCTATGATCAGTTTCCTGTCCGTGGTGGTTCTTTCCAAAGTTTACATCGGTATCTATGAGGAAAAGAAGCACAAGGCGGAGCATCCGGAAGAAGGAGCGATAGAGGAAGGAGGCATGTCTGATGGGCGTTTTTGAATGGCTGCGTCTGATTGCCGGGAGTGTGTTCCTGCTGATCGGACTGGTGATCTTCTTTACGGAAATCTTCGGCGTGTTTCATTTCCGGTATGTGCTGAACAGAATGCACGCCACTGCCATGGGCGACACGCTGGGTATCAGCTCCTGCATGATCGGATTGATGATCTTCTCAGGGTGGAATTACACCACCTTGAAACTACTGCTGATCGTCGTCTTTCTGTGGCTGGCCTCCCCGGTATCTTCTCACGTGCTGGCCAGGCTGGAAGTGGCTACCAATGACAATCTGGAAGCGCACTGCACTGTCTATCCGGAATTGAAAACACTGGAAAACGAGTTGGCTGCCGCAAAATCAGAAGGCTCTGTCATACAGCAGGGTCATCTTTCAGATGATGTGATCTCAACAGGAGGCGATACGAAATGACCATTTTCCAATCTATACTGCTGGGCTTTCTGGTGGTGTGCGCAATCTCTGTAAGCTTTTCGCGCAACCTCTTAAATTCTATCCTGATCTATATGTCCTACAGCCTGATCATGTCCATACTCTGGGTCTGTCTGGAATCTCCCGACCTGGCCATCACAGAGGCGGCGGTAGGCGCGGGTGTGACCAGTATCCTTTTCTTTGCTACGCTTAAGAAGATTCAGGCGATCCGTATCGAGAGCGAGAAGGCGGAAACCACTGCGGCAAAAAATAACGACGCAGCGGCACAGGAAAAACAGGAAAGCGAAGCAAAGGACAGAAAGGCGGAACCGGCACATGAGTAGGCGAAAACCAAACGAAGAATATGACAAGACAATGGCCGGACGCTTTTTCGGGTGGCTCTCCGGCAGTAAGGATCCTTATCTGGGTCAGGTGGAGATGCAGGCCCAGGAGGAAAAGGCGCTTCCCAGCGAGACGATCATCGAACGGATGCGGGAAGCGCAGATGCGCCGTGACAAAGTATATGATCCCGAGGCCAACACGCTGGCCCGGCTTTTCCATAAGATTTATACCGCCAGCGCCGTTTTTTTCTGTATTGCGCTGGTGGGCGTCCTGCTGGTGACGGTATCGTACCTGCCGCCCAGCGGCAACCCGGATAACCCGGTCAACAACGTGGTATCCGAGCGTTACATCGAGGACGGCCTGCAGGAGACGGGCGCGCTCAACATCGTGTCCGGCATGATCCTCACCTACCGGGCTTTTGATACCTTCGGCGAGACCAACGTGCTCTTTATCGCCACCTGCTGTGTGATGATCCTGTTGATGGTGGACGACGCGATCCTTAAGAAGCAGGAGGCCATGAGCGACCGCCGTTTCGAGCCGAAAAACGATGCGATCCTGCAGGGCACCGCTCTGGTACTCACGCCGATCATCTTTATTTTCGGTATTTATATTATCTTAAACGGCCATCTGTCGCCGGGCGGCGGTTTCTCCGGCGGCGCCATCATGGGTGCAGGCCTGATCCTGTACACCAGCGCTTTCGGCTTCCACAAGACACAGCGTTTCTTCGACGAGCACATCTATAAGATCGCGAAGATCACCGCGCTGTGCATGTACGGCCTGATCGGCACATATTTCTATGTGACCGGGGCTAACGGTATTGAAAATCATATTCCTCTGGGCATTCCGGGGCACATACTGAGCAGCGGCATCATCCTGCCTATCAACTTCTGTGTGGGACTGGAGGTTGCCTGTACAATGTATGCTTTCTACGCATTATTCAGAAGAGGAGGGCTATAGGAGAAAATGGGACCTAATTTATTTATCAACTACGGCGAGGCAGTGGCCATGCTCCTGTTCGGGATCGGCTTCGGCAATCTGCTGCTGCAGTCCAATCTGATCAAAAAGATCATCGGCCTGAACATCATGGACACCGCTGTCTATCTCTTCCTGGCGGAAAAAGGCTATATCGCCGGGCGAGTAGCGCCCATCGTGGCGGACGGCGTGCAGGATATGGAGGCTTACATCAATCCCATTCCCAGCGGTCTGGTGCTCACCGGTATCGTGGTATCTGTGTCCGTTTCCGCCCTGATGCTGGCCCTGACGATCCGTCTGTACAGGCGTTACCACACGCTGGATCTGGACGAGATCTCCAGACAACTGAAAAAGGAGGGCCTGTAAGATGGATTTTGTACAGAACTTCCCCTGTTTTTCCATTATTCTGTGTCTGTTCGCCGGCATTCTCAGTTCGGGCCTTAAGGATAAGGCTGCCATGCGGGTCAATACATGCCTGCTCGGCATCGTGACTCTGCTCAGCGGCGCAACGCTGCTCTACACACTGCAGACAGGACAGTCTTTTGTCTATGTGATGGGAAAATTTCCTGCCCCCTGGGGCAACGAGATCCGCGCCGGGGTACTGGAAGCCCTGACGGCGCTTTTTTTCTGCGTGATCATGCTGCTGTCATTGCTGGGCGGCAGGCACAAACTGTTGGAAGAAGTGGAAACGGGTAAAACTTATCTCTACTATGTGCTGACGGACCTGCTGCTGAGCTCTCTGCTGGCGCTTGTCTACACCAATGATATGTTTACGGCTTACGTTTTCGTGGAGATCAACACCATCTCCGCCTGCGGCCTGATCATGATACGGCAGAACGGGCGCACCATCGAGGCCGCCGTCCGCTATATGATCATGAGCCTGTTAGGCTCCGGTCTGCTGCTGCTGGGCCTGTGTATGCTCTACGACCTGACCGGTCATCTGCTCATGAGCAACATGAAAGAATCCGTCGCCCGGCTTGCCGCCACCGGCCAGTATGAGATCCCGCTGATCGTGGCGATCGTGCTGATATCGGTGGGTATCTGCATCAAGAGCGCGCTGTTTCCCTTTCATGCCTGGCTGCCGGACGCTTACGGTTATTCCACCGTATCCTCCGCCGCCATTCTCTCCAGTCTGGTGTCGAAGGGATATATTTTCCTGTTGATCAAGATCATCTACCGGGTGATCGGATTCGATATCTACGGCGATACGAGAATCATCGACGTCCTGTTTGCCTTCGGGCTGATGGGCATGATCTTCGGCTCCTTAAGCGCCATCAAGGAAAATGATGTGCGCCGGATGATCGCCTACTCCTCGGTGGCACAGATCGGTTATATTTATATGGGTTTTGGCATGGGCACGGAAGCCGGCATGACTGCCAGTGTCTTCCATATCCTGTCTCATGCTGCTACCAAATCGTTGCTATTTATCGCCGCCATCGGCCTAACGGACGTCTCCGGCGGCAGCCGTAAGTTCATCGAGCTGACCGGAGCCGGCTACCGCAACAAATGGGCCGGCGTGGCTTTCACGGTAGGATCGCTTTCCATGGTGGGCGTGCCGCTCTTCTCCGGCTTTATCAGCAAGCTGCTGTTCGCCCAGGCCGCCGTACAGAACCATACGAAAATGCTGCCTGCCCTGATCGTACTGGGCGTCAGCACAATTCTGAATGCAATCTACTTTATGAAGACCGTGATCCGCATCTATACCCCGGTGGGCTACAGTGCCTACCCGAGCATCACGCTTGCCAAAATGCGGGTCTACGCCGTCACGCTTGTAGCCTTTATTCTACTAAACGTGATACTGGGAGTCAGCTCTCAACCCGTGGTCGATATGATCCGGCAGGGACTGACCATGTTTTCCTAAACACCCATATCCTACATTATACTTCTACAGTAAACTTACATCATACTCAGCCTGCCGTCGGGCGGGCCGCATGGATGACAAGAGAGGGGTGACGATATGTATTTCATTTTATTATCTATATTTGTACCGATCGTGTCAGGTTTATGCCTGCTGATCCTGCCTGAAAAGAACATCGTCAGGGCACGGCTGCTTTCAGCTGTGGGCACGGCTTACCTTCTGACGGCTGCGCTGGTCACAGGTGCACTGACAAGATGCTATGATGTAACTTATACGTTTTTCCTCCTCACCGCATCGCTGCCTGTCTGCTTTCACATCGACGAGGTCAGCGTGTTATTCGCTGCTTTGACATTGATCGTATTGCTGTGCGCAGGGTTCTTTTCCTTTGCCTATATGAAACATGAGAAGAAGGAAAAGCGATATTATGGCTTTTATCTGATCGTATTCGGAGTGCTGAACGCACTCTGCTTCGCCGGAAATCTGATCACCTTCTACCTGTTCTTTGAGATGTTGACCCTTACTTCCATGCCTCTTGTGCTGCACGGCGGCAGCCGGGAAGCCATTATGGCAGGATTGAAATACCTGTTCTATTCCTTGTGTGGGGCTTATATGGCACTGTTCGGCATCTATTTTATCTGGAAAAACAGCAGTACCCTGGCCTTCACGGCGGGCGGGGTACTGCACATGACAACCGGCGGAAACATCAGCAGCCAGGACGGCCTGCTTGCTGCAGCCAGCGGTGGAAATACGACCATCCTGCTGATTGCAGCATGCGTCTGTCTGCTGGGCTTCGGCGTCAAAGCCGGTATGTTCCCGATGCACGCCTGGCTGCCTGCCGCCCATCCGGTAGCCCCTGCTCCGGCCTCTGCCGCGCTCTCCGCAGTCATCGTCAAGGCCGGCATCCTGGCAATAGTACGTGTGGTCTACTATATCTTTGGCCCGGATTTCCTGCGCGGTACCTGGGTGCAGACGGCATGGATGACCCTTACGCTGCTCACCGTATTTATGGGTTCCATGCTGGCCTACCGGGAACCTGTATTGAAGAAAAGACTTGCCTACTCCACGGTAAGCCAGCTCTCCTACATCCTGTTCGGCCTGGCGGTGATGAATGTCACCGCCGTTACCGGCGGACTGCTGCACGTGCTGGCCCACGGTTTTATCAAAGCCGTCTTGTTCCTTGTGGCCGGTGCCATCATCTGCACTACCGGAAGGACACGGGTCGAAGAGCTAAGGGGCATCGGCAAGGAAATGCCGCTCACCATGTGGTGCTATACGATCGCCTCCCTGGGGCTGATCGGCATTCCGCCCACAGGCGGCTTTATCAGCAAATGGTATCTGGCCATAGGCAGTCTGCAGAGCGATACACCGTCCTTTGCCGGCGCTGGTCCTGTTTTTCGTTGGTTGGGACCGGTGGTACTGCTTGTCAGTGCTCTCTTGACGGCGGGTTATCTACTGCCCCTCACGATCCACGGCTTCCTGCCAGGAGCAGACTACGACTACGCACATTTACAGAAACGAGAGCCTTCGCTGTGGATGACGGTACCGATCGCAATACTGACAGTGCTGTCGGTTTTGATCGGTTTATTTCCCAATCTGCTCACTGACCGGATCATGGGGTTCGTGAGTACCCTTATGTGAGACAAGTCACAGGTTTGTAACCGACAAACAGCATTGCTTATAAACTAATCGTTTGATAACAGTCCGGCTCTCCTCCCTGTTACACCGAACAAGGGGAAGCATGGATGGCCATGCGGCCCCCTAAGCGGCAGGTTGAGCATGATGGAGGTTTACTATGAAAGTCAAAACTTTCATAGCATGGATGGCCATGCGGCCTGCCAGGCGGTAGGCTGAGCATGATGGAGGTTTACTATGATCATACTGGTAATTTTAATTCCCATAGTTGCAGGCGCACTGGTGCCAATGCTCTCTTATAAAAAACGCTGGCATATGGAAGTCTTTCTGGAAAGCGCCGTCATTTTAAACAGCATTCTGGTATGGTATCTGCTGCTGCACCACTCCGACAGCACCTTTCTGCTGGCGCATTTTACAGGTGATCTTTCCATCTGTTTCAAGGTGGACGGCATGGGTATGGTATTTGCCGGGCTTGTCTCCGCGCTGTGGCCCTTTGCCACCCTGTACGCCTTTGAGTACATGACGAAAGAAGAGCATGAGAAGATCTTTTTCCTCTTCTACACGATGACTTACGGCATCACGCTGGGTATCGCGCTTTCGGCGAACCTGCTGACCATGTACTTCTTCTACGAACTGCTGACGCTGGTGACGGTGCCGCTTGTCATGCACACGCTGACAAGAGAAGCCATTCTGGCCAGCCGAAAATACCTGTACTATTCGCTGGGCGGCGCGGCTTTTGCCTTTATCGGCCTGATCATGATCATCATCTACGGCACTACCACCGATTTTATTCTGGGCGGCGTGCTTGACCTGACTAAGATCGGCGGCCGCACCAACGTCCTGCTGTTCGTCTATGTGATGGCTTTCCTGGGAT
>CAMWLJ010000119.1 GCA_947175055.1 uncultured Lachnospiraceae bacterium
TTGGTGCTGATCGGTGCGTGTTTCCATATGACTTTCATCACTTCAAATTCTGCTTCTGAAATCTGTGGTAATCTGCGCATCTGTTATCCCCCTTTAAATCTTACGGATGTAATATACATTATAATGTGAAAGTGAAGAAATGTCAATTTTTCGATAAATTTCCCTTGCCTTTAAATTCTGCCAGGACAGCTTTGTACGCATATTGCGTTGGATGTGTCTGTGTGAAGAGACCATGAAAAAGAAGAACAACCATTTTAAAATGGCAGAAAACTATTTGATGCAATAAGTGAAACTTTCTATCAGGCTGATTCGTATTACTGACAGATGACAGATTTCCGCAATCATGACAGATATGACAGAGAAATCCTTGCATCAAAAAGTGATTAAATTATCGGAGGGTTTGAAGATGGGCATTAACGGAATCGGGACGATCAGCTACCCAGTGGCAGGGTACGGCGCAAAAAAGCCACAGTCAAATGTGAAAGGAGAAAGTTTTGCCAACGGGGTAAAGGCAAAACCTAATGTATATAAAATGTATTTGAAAACAGACGATATGCTATGGGCCGGTGGGAATGGTACAGGGTTATCATACTATCTGAAATATGCGGAAAATTCGACGGAGGAGGATCCGATAGTCGTTGCAAAGGGCGTTGACGAGAATGGCGACGAATTTGAGCAGACCATACATATCAATAAGGTCAATCCGAACTGTGCAACGATCGTGGAGATGAGAGCGCTGGAGGCACATCTTGGTGTGGACAAAAATGGCGGGCTTTCTTCCCTTCCGCCAGAAACAGGAGAGATGGGATTACATGACAGAGCTGACTTTGTGGATATGTTCCAAAAGCAGATCAGCGATATGTGGCGTCTGGGCCAGCAAAAACTGGCAGCATATTACCAATACAGTATGCGGACATATTGGGAGTTTATAGACAGGAAATAATTAGGAAAACTGCGAAGAAGTACAAATTGACGATGCCCGTAAGGAGGGCAGCTATTGTGAAAAGCTATTTTATCAGTCAGCTGATGTGGCTGCTTGTGGGAATATTTTATGCAGGAATCATAATAAGTTTATCCTGGATACTGCACGGCTGTCCTTTTGACAACAGTATTGACGTAGTCTCAATATTTGCACTGGGGATCAGCGTAAGCATTTTTACAGGAGCATTTTTCTTCCCCCTGCTCTATTTGGGCGGAGAGGAGAGAAGTGATATATTTTTAGTGATCAGCCTGCTTTGCGGAATCGGTGTCGTACTGGGAATGATCAGTGTACTTAATCTCTGTTTAGCTCCAGGTATCATTACGATTCTGTTAAGCGCGGTTGTTTTGCTTTTGTGTTCTCTGGCAATGTTCGCCTTATCTTATCTGCTGACCGTGGGTATATATCGCAAAAAGGAATACTGAGGTGGCGCCTTACCTTACTAGTCGGCAGATACAAAGCGGATCGTGGATTCTCTGGCAATGACACGGGATTCCAACTCGTACATACAGGGTTCTGCGCTGTTGTTTATTTGATCCAGCAGGATTTCCACAGATTTCTTACCAATCTCATCCAAAGGCTGGGCCAGAGCGGTGAGTTTGGGGCTGATCTCCTTCGCCAGAAGGGAATTATCAAAGCCGGCAATGGCGATATCCTGTGGAATCGCATAGCCTAATTCGCGGAAAGCGGCGATGGCTTCACAGGCGGTGATGTCATCGTTGGCCAGGTAAGCTTCACAGTGCAGGCCTGAATTTGCGGCATACTGCTTCACCAGCTTGTAGACTAGGCTGGCATTCATATTCTCCGGTGCCGGGCATTCGATCACATCGGTAAGGTTTATCTGGCTGGCAGACAGATATTGTTGAAACCCTGCGTATTTCAGGGCAGAAGTAGAATCTTTGGTGGGGCCGATATAACCAATCTTCTGAAAACCCATATTCAGAAAATGCTTGGCGATCTGTTGGCCACCATTGTAGTGGGAGATATATACGCTGCTGAAACCTTCCATTCTCTTGGTGATCATCACGGCCGGAACCTGTAAGCGCTGATAGGCGGGCAAGCTCTGCTTCGTCGAAACCGGGACTGCGATCACACCGTCCACTTTTCTCTGGCGCAGCTGGGCGAGGATGTTCTTCTCTTTGTCCAGACTGCGATGGGTATTGCAGATAATGACGCTATATCCCTCATAGAATGCCTGGCTTTCGATAGATTCGATGATTTCACTGAAAAAAGGGTAAGCGATTTCCGGAACCAGCAGGCCGATGATGTTCGTACGGTTTCCGGCCAGACTTTGGGCAATGAGATTAGGCTCATAATCCAGTTCTTTGACCCAGTAGAGAACTTTCTGACGTGTCTCTGCCTTGACGGAAGGATGGTTGGAGAGCACCCTGGAGACGGTGACTCTGGAGACTCCGGCCTTGTCGGCGATATCCTGCATGCTGACCATGGCGCTCCCTCCTTTCTTCGTATACGGAATCTCGAGTGATTCCTAAAGTGCCAGACAAATATCTGTTATAGCAGTTCGTATTGTGTTTTATCAGATCCTTCATTTATATAGGAATATTTTATGCCGTACTGCCGCTGTTGTCAAGAATGGAAGAGCCGTCTCACACCGAGACGGCTCTTTATCCGGATATCTGTTCCGCGTATGGGCGCTTCATGCAGCAGCCTGCCTTTGACTGTCTTGCTGCGTTTCACACCGTATCTGCAGAGAACCGTGAGCAGTACTATGCCTTCAGGCACATCAGGTTATCGCCAGGTTTAAGACGGCCGGAAGCTACTGCTTCGACGGATGTAAGATCATCGGAATTGGTGACTGCTACCATGATGGTAGCGGGGTGGCCGGCAGCTTTGATCTTTGCCAGATCCATAGTCAGCAGCAGGTCGCCTTTCTTGACGGTCTGCCCCTCTTTGACGTGGCTCTTAAAACCGTCCCCTTTCATTTCTACCGTATCGATACCTACATGGATGAGCAGTTCTACACCTTCTGCCTCAATGCCTACGGCATGCAAGGTATCGGCCAGCTGGCTGATCTTACCGTCCATGGGGGAATACACTTTTCCAGTCTCCGGATCGATGCCGCAGCATACCCCGAGGACACCCTGGGAAAATGTGGGATCGGGAATCTCTTCCATGGGAACGAAGACACCTTGTGCTACAG
The DNA here is from genome assembly GCA_947175055.1 of uncultured Lachnospiraceae bacterium. GTDB lineage: Bacteria > Bacillota > Clostridia > Lachnospirales > Lachnospiraceae > UBA3282. The sequence goes on from CAMWLJ010000119.1 coordinate 3,141, forward strand.
CGCCCAGTACGTCCGGAAAGGCAATCGGCGCAGGTGCCGGAGCATCCTTCTTAGTTTCCTTGGGATGGTCGGCTTCCATGGCTTCCGGAGGTACTGCGAAGAACCAGCATAAACCGAAAGCGACGGCAAAAGTGGAGATGGCGAGTACCACGTACATCATCAGCTGGGAAGGTGAGTATATGTACAGCAGTAATCCTGGGATCGTAGTGATGCCGTTACCGGTGCCTTTCATCCCAAGCAGCATGGCGATCATACCTGCTATGCCGTTGATGGAGCAGCTAAGAAGGAAGGGCTTCATGCCATAACGCAGGATGACACCGAACAAGGCGGGTTCGCCGATACCCAGCAGGGCGGATACGGTGGCACTGGGACCGATGGCACGGATCTCCTTCTTTCTGGCTTTAATGGAGATGGCCAGACACACGCCGGCTGAGGAAAAGCCGCACATACATAAGATGGCGTTGAACGGGTTAAAGCCAGTGCTGGCAAGCAGGCTGATCTCCAGCATATTGAATATGTGATGGACGCCGGTAAGGGTGATGATCGACCAGAAGAATCCGACGATCAATCCGCCGATACCGAGAGGAAGTTGCAGTGCATATTCTACGATGACTAACAGGACATTTTCCAGTGCGTGCAGGAGTGGCCCGATCACCAGCAGGGAAAGGACAAGCATCACGAAGAGCACCAGGAAAGGCGTGATCATAAAGTCGAAAACAGCAGGCACTGTCTTGCGCAGTTTCTTTTCCAGCTTACTGCCGATCACCCCGGCTACAAAGGCCGGCAGGATACTGCCCTGGTATCCGACTATGGGAATAAAGCCGAAGAGCATCAGGGGAGTTACGCCGCTGGAAGGGTCTGCCACGGAGTAGGCGTTGGGCAAGGCGCCATTCACCAGCATCAGTCCCAGGATCAGGCCGAGTACCGGAGAGCCGCCAAATACGCGGAAAGTGGACCAGCACACGATCGCAGGCAGGAAAGCGAAAGTAGTGCCGGATAGTACATCTACCAGAACCTGGAAGGTCTGGGGGATATCGGCATTGGTCATACCGAACAATGCCAGAAAGTTATTGTTGAGCAGGGCGCCCTTCAGACCAAGGAACAGACCGGTGGCCACCAGGGCAGGGATGACAGGCACAAACACGTCTCCAAAGGTTCGGATGGCTTTCTGCACCTGATTTTTGCCGTCCATTTTCGCTTCTTTCGCTTCGCTTGCGGTGGTCTCGGCAATGCCAAGCTGGGTGATCTGCTCATAGACCCGATTGACATGGCCGGTACCGAAGATGATCTGATATTGTCCGGCTGTGAAGAACGTGCCTTTCACGGCATCGATCTCACCGACCTTCTCATCATCGGCCAGAGAGCGGTCTGCCACAATGAGACGCAGACGGGTGGCGCAATGAGCGGCAGACTTGATGTTCTGTGGACCGCCGACGGCCTGAATGACTTCTTTTGCTATTTTTGCATAATCGTAATTCATAGTTTCCTCCTTAAAAATTTGTTTTGATGTACCATGCTAATGTGCATAATGTACTCGCGTTCATCTTAAGGCGAGAATAGCATTTCAGATGTTAGTAAGTCAATATAAGAGATGAAAAAAACATAAAATCAGCGAATTGCATAAAATAATGCATTCGGTTTTGTGAAAAACGGAAAAAGAAACGCGGTGGATTGACAGAAGGTGTTTAAGCTCATTATAATGAACGAAATGAAAACGCGTTCACATTCTCGGCGGTATGGAGCGTGAAAGAATGAAGGATAGAACAAACAGTAAGATAGAGTAACAAGTAATTAAGAGATAACAATATAAAGATAGAACAATATAAAGATAGAACAATAAAGGATAAAACAATAAAGGATAAAGCAATAAAGAGATAAAAAATAAAACAGTGATAAAGCATAAAGGACGAAACAGCAAAGATAGAGCAATAAGGATAAAACGTCAGAGGAGGTTAGCAGATCATCATGGATCAGAAATTGGTTTTTTTGGATATTGACGGTACGTTGACGGAACCGGGAAAGAATGTTCCGCCCCAGTCTGCGGTGGAAGCGGTGCGGCGGGCCCGTGCCAAAGGGCATAAAGTGGTATTATGTTCCGGGCGGAATTACGGGATGCTTTTTCCAGTGCTGCAATATGGTTTCGACGGTCTGATCTCCAGTGCCGGCGGCTATATCGAATATGATGGTCAGGTCGTTTATGATTGTCCAATGACTCCGGAGCAGCAGAAAAGAGTGCTGGATATTTTTAAGGAAAGCGGCATTTATCGTACTATTGGGGGCAGGAACAACAGCTATACGGATGAGGGTTTTAAAGAGTTTCTGGCAGAAAATGCACAGTCAGAAGCGAACAGTGAGCTGCTGCGGTGGCGGATTCAGATAGAGAGTGAGCTGGGCATTCATCCCATGGCGGAATATGACGGCGAGCCAATCTATGGGATGGCATTCATGAGCAGGGGTGCAGAGCGTCTGGAAAAGCCCATGCAGGTATTACAGGAGGAGTTTGACTTCTGTATTCAGGACAAAGATGCTTGCGGCATTGTCAACGGAGAACTGGCCAGCAAAGCTTTCAATAAAGGAAAGGCTGTGGAAAGATTATGTGAATTTCTCGGCGTTTCCCGGGCGGATACCATTGCCGTCGGGGACAGCATGAACGATCTTGAGATGCTGCAGGCTGTGGAAACGGGTGTTTGTATGGCTAACGGGAGCCCGTCCCTGCAGAAGATCGCTGAAATGGTCTGTCCGTCAGTGACAGAGGACGGCCTGTACAAAGCATTTGAGAAACTGCAGCTGATTTAGGATGATCTAGGAAAAGGAGCGACACAGGTGGAACTTTTTTGTGTCACTCTCTGTCCAGGAACACATATCTGTAGTAATCTTCCTGGATAATGAGCTTGGAGTAAATCATCTTGGCAGCTACCACCCAGGGCGATGATCACGCCCCCGGCGATACGGGCCGCTGCCCTCCAGGGGAGCAGGTCCAGAATGAGGAAGATTAGCAGTCCTGTGGCCGCAGAAAACAGCAGACTGCGCAACAGCGCCGGATCAAAAAAGGTCGTATCCCGGTCGAAAGCGCGCAGTAACAGTTCGTAATAAAAAACAGTAGCGGGGAAGAACAAAGAGTACCAGACCGTGGAACGCATGGTGTGCGGTTTGGTGTGACGGCAAGGGATAGATTTATTACTTTGGTTGGTATAATTCATGTAAATGGTCTCTTCCTGTAATTTTTCGCAGTACAAAAAAGTGCACATTCTTGCAAAATGCACCCTTTCTTAATATAGTGCAGAATACCATAGAAAACCGGGAGTTTCAATACTTTATCGCCGCCTCTATGCCGCTGTCTGCCGTTTGCTGTTTGCGGATGTTGGCGCGCTCATTCTTCGTCATAAAGGACAGCACTTGAAGGACAAAAAAGGTTTCCTTCCGGCACCGCCATTCCTGCCTACCACCAAGCACAGTTGGGTGTGGGATTGTGGCAGAACAGGGAGATTAAATATCCCTACAAGTGGAGGAGTACCACCATAACTCATATCTTACAACAAAAGGATCCATTATGTGGATAAAGATCTCGGGGAATACATAACGCCGACTATGGCTGAGAAAGAGCCGACACCCGAAGAACTGGAGGAAATGTCGTTATTAATCCGGGCGTAACGATAGGAGATGATGTTGTAATCGGCTCTGGGTCAGTGGTAACAAAGGACATTCCCAGCTACGTCATAGCGGCAGGGGGTTCGTGTAAAGTGATAAGGGAAATTACGGAAGACGATATTATTTTTTGGAGGAAAGA
>CAMWLJ010000120.1 GCA_947175055.1 uncultured Lachnospiraceae bacterium
CTGACAGTAAGGGTGCTGGAGGAGATCATTCGCAAGGAGAAGCCGGACAGCCTGCTGCCGAATATGGGCGGACAGGCCGGCCTGAATCTGGGCATGGAGCTGGATGAATCGGGCTTTCTGGCGGCGCATGGCGTTACGCTGCTCGGAACCACGGCGAAGACGATCCGCAAGGCGGAGGACCGTCTGGAATTTAAGGAGACGATGGAGAAGATCGGGGAACCCTGCGCGCCTTCCCTGGTGGTGGAGAATATAGAGGACGGCGTGGCGTTTGCGCATAAGATCGGATATCCGGTGGTGCTTCGTCCGGCCTATACGCTGGGCGGCTCCGGCGGTGGTATCGCCCATAACCAGATCGAGCTGGAGGAGATCCTGGCAAATGGCCTGCGTCTCTCCCGGGTGGGACAGGTTCTGGTGGAACGCTGCATCGCAGGTTGGAAAGAGATTGAGTATGAGGTGATGCGGGACAGCGCCGGCAACTGTATCACCGTATGTAATATGGAAAATATCGATCCGGTGGGCGTACATACCGGTGACAGCATCGTGGTGGCGCCGTCCCAGACATTGGGGGATAAAGAATATCAGATGTTACGCAGTTCCGCGCTCAACATCATCAACGAGCTGGGCATCACCGGCGGGTGTAATGTGCAGTTTGCACTGCATCCAACCAGTTTCGAGTACTGTGTGATCGAGGTCAATCCCCGTGTAAGCCGTTCGTCCGCGCTGGCAAGTAAGGCAACGGGCTATCCGATTGCCAAGGTGGCGGCCAAGATCGCGCTGGGTTATACGCTGGATGAGATCAAGAACGCCATCACTGGCAAGACTTACGCCAGCTTCGAGCCAACGCTTGACTACTGCGTGGTCAAGATCCCCAGACTGCCTTTTGATAAGTTCATCACGGCGAAGCGCACGCTGACGACCCAGATGAAGGCTACGGGCGAAGTGATGAGCATTGGCAATAACTTTGAGGGTGCGCTGATGAAGGCGATCCGGTCTCTGGAACAGCATGTGGACTGCCTGCGCAGTTATGACTTTTCTGCGCTTTCCGCGGAGGAACTGAAAGAGCGGATGAAGGTGGTGGATGACCAGCGGATCTACATCATCGCGGAGGCAATCCGTAAGGGCATTGATTATGACACGATCCATGAGATCACCATGGTGGATCACTGGTTTATTGATAAGATCGCGATTCTCACGGAGATGGAGGCGTGTCTGGAGCAGGAGCCGTTGACGGTAGACCTGTTAAAAGAAGCCAAACGACTGGAATTTCCGGATACGGTGATCGCCAGGTTGACGGGCATAACCGAAGAAGAAATAAAGAACATGCGTTACGAAAACGGCATTGTGGCGGCTTTCAAGATGGTGGATACCTGCGCCGCGGAGTTTGCGGCCAGTACGCCTTACTATTACTCCGTGTTTGGATCGGAGACGGAAGTGGAGGAGACCCATCCGAAGAAAAAAGTGCTGGTATTGGGATCCGGACCGATCCGCATCGGGCAGGGCATCGAGTTCGATTACTGCAGCGTCCATGCCACCTGGGCTTTTGCCAGAGAGGGGTATGAGACGATCATCATCAACAACAACCCGGAGACGGTCAGCACTGACTTCGATATCGCGGACAAGCTCTATTTCGAGCCGCTGACGCCGGAGGATGTGGAGAATATCGTCAGGGTAGAGAAGCCGGACGGCGCGGTGGTGCAGTTTGGCGGACAGACGGCGATCAAGTTGACGGAAAGCCTGATGAAGATGGGTGTGCCTATTTTAGGAACGAAGGCGGAAGATGTGGACGCTGCCGAGGACAGGGAGCTTTTTGACAAGATCCTGGAAGAGACAGAGATCCCGAGAGCGGCGGGCGGCACGGTCTATACGGCCGAGCAGGCCAAGGAGGTGGCAGGCAGACTGGGCTATCCGGTGCTGGTACGGCCTTCCTATGTGCTGGGCGGTCAGGGGATGCAGATCGCGCTCTCAGATCAGGAGATCGAGGAATTTATGGCGGTCATCAACCGCTATGAGCAGGAGCATCCGATCCTGGTGGACAAATACCTGCAGGGCAAAGAGCTGGAGGTGGATGCGGTATGCGACGGCACCGATATCCTGATTCCGGGCATTATGGAGCATATCGAGCGCACCGGCGTCCATTCCGGGGACAGTATCTCGGTCTACCCGGCGCCCACGGTCAGCGAGAAGGTGAAGGAGACCATCGCGGAGTATTCCAGACGGCTGGCGAAGGCGCTGCATGTGATCGGCCTGATCAACATTCAGTTTATTGCCATGGACGACGAGGTGTATGTGATCGAGGTGAACCCGCGCTCTTCCCGTACCGTACCCTATATCAGCAAAGTGACGGGAATCCCGATCGTGGATCTTGCCACGGAAGTGATCATCGGGAAAAAGATCCGGGATCTGGGTTATGAGCCGGGGCTGCAGCCGGCTGCGGATTACTATGCCGTGAAAATGCCGGTCTTCTCCTTCGAGAAGATCCGCGGCGCGGAGATCAGCTTAGGGCCGGAGATGAAATCCACGGGAGAATGCCTGGGGATAGCCAGAACCTTTAATGAGGCGCTATATAAGGCATTTCTGGGAGCGGGCGTGAATCTGCCCAAACATAAACAGATGATCATAACCGTGAAAGACGCGGATAAAGGTGAAGCCATCGGGCTGGCGCGCCGCTTCGAGAAGCTGGGCTATATCATCTACGCCACAAGAAGTACGGCGGCGGCGCTGCGGGAGGCCGGCGTGAAGGCGAGAAAGGTGAATAAGATCAGGCAGGAATCCCCTACTGTTATGGATCTGATCCTGGGACACAAGATCGATCTGGTCATCGATACGCCTACCCAGGGACGGGATAAGAGCAGGGACGGTTTCCTGATCCGCAGGACGGCCATCGAGACCGGCGTGAACTGTATTACGGCGTTGGATACGGCGGCGGCGCTTGTATCCAGCCTGGAGAATGCGGCCGTGCAGGGAGAGATGACCTTGATCGATATCGCCACGATCGCAAGACGCGGGAAGGCATAAGCCGGGTAAACCCAGGGAAGACGGATAAGATATTGAGGATGGTCTGCTCGTGGCCTCACACAAAGTGTTTTGGAATGAAGGTAAAAATTTATGAATGCAGTCAGGAATTATCAGAAAGAGCTGGATAGAATAACGAGAGATATTCAAAGTGGCAGTGTGCCAACACTTTTCCTGCACAGCTGCTGTGCACCGTGCAGCAGTTATGTATTGGAATATCTGCGGCAGTTCTTTCAGATCACCGTTTTTTATTACAATCCTAATATTACCGAAGCGCAGGAATACCGTAAGCGGGTGGCCGAGCAGAAGCGATTGATCGCTGCGTATAATGCTTATAGCAGAGAAGCGAAGCAGGTGGAGACAGGTGCAGGGCAGGAACGAAATAGAGGCTATCTGATCGACATCGTAGAAGGCGATTATGAACCGGAATGTTTCTATGAGATCGCAAACGGACTGGAGCAGTGTCCGGAAGGTGGGGAGCGGTGCTTTGCCTGCTATGCGCTCAGGCTGCGGGAGACGGCAAAGCGTGCCCGGGCGGGCGGCTATGATTATTTTACAACGACACTGACCATCAGTCCCCTGAAAAATGCTGCGAAGCTGAACGAGATCGGAGAACAGTTCGCAAAAGAGTACGGGACTGCCTGGCTGCCCTCGGATTTTAAGAAGAAGAACGGGTATAAGCGGTCGGTGGAGCTGTCGAAAGAGTATGACCTGTACAGGCAGGATTACTGCGGCTGTGTGTACTCCCGGGTGCAGCGGGAGAGGGAGCGTGAGAAGGAATACGATGCCGGTTCCGGGCAGACTCGTGACAGAGATACCTTATAAAAAGAGCGTGCAGGGAGGAGAGGAAAATGCCACATGTAGATATCAAATGCTATGCCGGACGGACTTATGCGCAGAAGAAGATGCTTGCGGCTAAAATAGCGAGAGATATTGCAGAAATCTTTGAGACAAGTGAAGACAGTGTTTCTATTGCAATTCATGATATCCCTCCGGAAAACTGGAAGGCGCAGGTGTGGGATAAAGAGATCGAGCCAAATCGAGAGAAGCTGTGTAAAGAACCGGGATATGATTATGATAACTGATTTTTGGTAAATGAGTATTGACATAGGAACAGTTTTTCTGGTTTAGTAGTAGGAAAGACAGAAAGACAAAGGAGAGAATGAAAGACAAAAGAGAATGAAAGATAAAAAGACAGAGTGAAAGACAGAAAAATAGATTGAAAGATAAGAAAACAGAAATATAGAAAAACAGGAAAAGAAGTACAAAGATATAAGAAAGGCTTGGAAGAAGATGCAGAAAATATTGGATTTGATTTCGGAAGAGATGATGAAAGCGTTTGAGGCAGCAGGGTATGAGGCTGCGCTGGGGAAAGTGACGCTGTCAAATAGACCCGATCTGTGTGAGTATCAGTGCAACGGCGCTATGGCGGGTGCGAAGAAATATCATAAGGCGCCGATCATGATCGCTCAGGATGTGGCCGGACAGCTGCAGGAGAGCAGTGTCTTTACAGAGGTGTCCGCAGTGGCGCCGGGTTTTTTGAATATGAAGGTGTCGGAGACATTTGTGCGGGATTATCTGCGCGGGATGCGTGACAGTGAGAAATTTGGCCTGCAGATGCCGGAGAAGGTGAAGAAGATCATCATTGACTATGGCGGGCCTAATGTGGCGAAGCCGCTTCATGTGGGGCATCTGCGTTCCGGTGTGATCGGGGAGAGTATCAAGCGGATCTGCCGTTATGCGGGCCATGATGTGATCGGGGATATTCATCTGGGAGACTGGGGGCTGCAGATGGGGCTGATCATTACGGAGCTGCAGAAGCGCGATCCGGGGTTAGTCTATTTCGATGATTCCTATGAGGGAGAGTATCCTCAGGAAGCACCTTTTACTATCTCCGAATTGGAGGAGATCTATCCTACAGCCAGTGCGAAATCCAAGGAGGATGAGGCTTATAAGGCAGATGCCATGGAAGCAACCTATAAGCTGCAGAGTGGCGTGCGCGGCTACAGGGCATTGTGGGATCATATCATACGCGTATCTGTGGCGGATTTAAAGAAGAATTATGTAAACCTGAATGTGGAGTTTGATCTCTGGAAGGGAGAGTCTGACGTCCACGATATCATTCCCGGCATGGTGGAAGAGATGAAGAAGGGCGGTTACGCCTATGAGAGCGACGGCGCTCTGGTAGTGGATGTGAAGGAAGAGACGGATACGAGAGAAGTGCCGCCCTGCATGATCCTGAAATCGGATGGGGCGTCTCTCTACAACACTACCGATCTGGCCACCATTTTGGATCGTATGACCCAGTATCATCCAGACAAGCTGATCTATCTGACAGACAAGCGACAGGAGCTGTATTTTGAGCAGGTGTTCCGCTGTGCAAGAAAGACCGGCTTGGTCAATACAGATACGGAACTGGTGCATATCGGCTTCGGCACTATGAACGGCAAGGACGGGAAGCCTTTTAAGACGAGAGAAGGCGGTGTCATGCGTCTGGAAAATCTGATCCGGGAGATCGATGAGGAGATGATTCGCAAGATCCGGGAGAATGCCGAGACGAAGGGGTATGCGATCGATGAAAAGGAGGCAGAGCAGACCGCGAAAGTAGTAGGGCTGGCGGCCATCAAATACGGCGATCTGTCCAACCAGGCATCGAAGGATTATATTTTCGATCTGGATCGCTTTACCTCTTTTGAAGGAGATACAGGGCCGTATATTCTCTACACGATCGTACGGATCAAGTCCATCCTGGGCAAGTACATGGAACAGGGCGGAAAGTTAACTGATATAGTCATTGAAAAAGCGGTCAACGATTCCGAGAAGAGTCTGATGCTTGAACTGTCGAAATTTAATGCTGTAATGGGAATGGCTTATGAGGAGATCGCACCCCATAGGATCTGTGCGTATATTTATGATATAGCCAATGCGTTTAACCGTTTTTATCATGAGACGAAGATTCTGACAGAAGAGGATGAGACGAAGAAGGCAGGTTGGATAGCGTTACTTATGTTAACCAGAGATGTGTTGGAGGTTTGTATTGACCTGCTTGGTTTTACGGCGCCCGAGAGGATGTAGGAGTAATTAGAATTGGTTTTATGAAATTATGATATGGAGAATACCCGGAAAATGGGTATTCTCGATCTACGCTTTTACGAAGCGGAAGCATGGGATCGTCATGGTAAGATAAGCAGACAGGAGGTGGCGTGTATGGCGTTTGGGATGATGTTTACAGTGGCAGTTACTTTGATCGTGGTGGTGATGATCGTGATCGTGGCGGTGATTTTGTTAACAACCGTACGGGGAATCGGCACCTGGAATAAGAATAATCATTCTCCGCGCCTTACTGTTTCGGCTGTGGTGGTATCCAGAAGAACGGAAGTATCACGTCGTTCTCACGCGAATGCGGGAGGCGTCGGGGGCGAACACCATATGACGTCTTCCACATGGTACTATGTCACTTTTCAATTTGACAGTGGTGACAGGATGGAGTTTCCGGTCGATGGTTCTGAATATGGAATGCTGGTGGAGGGAGATGAGGGTGAGTTGACCTTTCAGGGGACGCGGTATCTCGGGTTTGAGAGGAAAAGGCCGTAAATGCAGCAAGAGAGTACTTAGTGAATACTTTAGGAAGCTGTCGATGTATGAGCAGGCAGAAAACAGGGAAGTAAAAAGCCTGATCATAAAAAGAACAAAAACTGTCGTCGGTGCGAATCGTAACAGATATTGTAAAAAAATTGAAAAATTTTTTTGGAAAAGCACTTGACAATCGGTGGTAAAAAATTGTATACTAGCAAAGCGGGTTGCGGAAGTGACCTGTCCAAATGGGGTCTTAGCTCAGCTGGGAGAGCATCTGCCTTACAAGCAGAGGGTCATAG
>CAMWLJ010000121.1 GCA_947175055.1 uncultured Lachnospiraceae bacterium
TCCTGCTGTTCTATGCCCTGTTTCCGACCAATTCGGTGCTGGCGCTCAGCACCACGAAGGATGTTCTGTTCTCCGCACTGGTACTGCTCTGCACCCTCTTAGTCTATGAGATAGCTGACAATAGCGGTAATGGTCTGACACGAAAAGGATGGGGCCTCTACACATTTTGGACGGTACTGCTGCTTTTGTTCCGCAATAACGCCCTGTATGCGTTACTGCTCACGATTCCTGCGGCGTGCTTCCTGCTCCGCCGAAGTAAATTGCAGAAAGGTGCATCGTGGCGCCGGTATCTTGCCTGTACCGTTCTGGCGCTCATACTGTCCGTGGCGAGCTCCATGGCGCTTAAAACGGCACTGCATGCCCAGAACGGCAGCCCACGGGAAATGCTCAGTATCCCCTTACAGCAGATGGCACGTACAAGGGTCAAGGCAGAGGAAACGCTCCCGGAGGATATACGCCGCGAACTGGATCAATATCTGCCTGCCGAATGGGTCTTCGCGGCCTACAACCCTTACTTGGCCGATCCGGTCAAAAGCAGAGCAGTCATCCATAACGATCCGGCCGGCTTCATCAGGACATGGATACGGCTGGGGCTAAAACACCCGCAGATCTATATCGACGCGTTTCTGGATACTTCCGTGGGCTACTGGTTTCCGGAGGACCGGACCCACGCACAGATCTACGGTCTGGGATCAGAAAGCGGATTCGGCTATCTGTCCACCGACACCCGGACAATGCCCGCCGGCTTCGAGATCCCGCAGCAGAGCCTTCTGCCCAAGCTGCGCGCACGGATGGAACGGATCGTATCCGATAACAGCTATCAGAACATCCCCGGGGTGCGTATCCTGTTCGCACCGGCGTTCTACTGGTGGCTCCTGTGCCTGTACATGGCCGTGGTAATCTACAGAAGGCAGTATCTGCTCCTGCTGCCGGCAGTCTTTCCGGTATGCTACTATATGACACTGCTCTTGTCACCGGCAGTGTTGATCCGCTATATGTATCCCTTCGTGGTGACCTCGCCGGTACTGTTTTGCACTCTTTTCCGACAGCCGCACCGTGCAGCATATAGTGTTGCAAGTCAAAAGACAACCGTAAAAATATACAATAAAAATTAAATATTTATGAAGTTTTTGTATGAAATATACGTTTTCTTTGTTATGTATGATATACTGTATTTGTTTCATTAATTATTATGATACCGGTATCAAAAGATGCCATACCGATCGTTCCGTGCTATGCACAACGCAGTCTGTGACTTTTGCTCCCGGCATCAATACATTCCGGAATTTAATATTTTGTAAAGGCAGGAGGTTGCGGTGGCTGCCGCGACCCAGGGGAAATGAATGGAAATAAGAATAGACCGAGACGGCGACATCGACAGTTGGAAGGAAGTGACGCTGATCTATAAATCGGCACTAAGGCAGATTTCCACGAAGCTGGAAATCCTCAACGACGAATTCCAACACGTACACAGATACAATCCGATCGAGCACATTAAATCACGCATCAAGACACCAGAGAGTATTGTTAAGAAACTGAAGAAACATGGTTATGAATCGACCATCAACAACATGATCCGCTATGTCAATGACATAGCCGGAATCCGCGTTATATGTTCTTTTTCATCGGACATATACCAGATCGCGGAGATGATCAGCAATCAGAGTGATATCAAAGTCATCTCCGTCAAAGACTACATCGTTAATCCGAAAGCCAGCGGTTACAAGAGTTACCATATGCTGGTGACCGTGCCGGTATATCTGTCAGACCGCATTGCAGATACGAAAGTAGAGATACAGATCCGCACCGTCGCCATGGATTTCTGGGCCAGCTTAGAGCACAAGATCCACTACAAATTCGAGGGTAACGCACCGGAGCACATCAAAGACGAACTGGTAGAATGTGCCCAGATGGTATCGGAACTGGATGCCAGGATGCTGGCGCTCAACGAGGAGATTCAGCACATAGGGCATTTACAGACAGCAGACTAAAGAATTGTAACATATGCTTCACCAGATTACCGGAATGTCAGATTCATCAGAAGAGACAGTAGACTAAAGAAAGGGTTGCCTAAACGGCTCACCCTTTCTTTTATTGTCATTATTACCTGCTTTATTCCCGCGAGGGTCAAATACCCCACTGCTCTGCAGCGCTGCAAATATGATACCCCGTTGCTTGCAGCGAGGTCTTTGATCTCATCTCCGGCATAAACACCCTATAGCCATCGATCAGTCATCATATCCGTTAGGATTATTACTCTGCCATCTCCAGGAGTCTGCACACATCTCCTTGATGCCGTATTGCGCTTCCCAGCCAAGTTCCCTCTTCGCCTTATCCGCATTGGAGTAGCAGGTCGCGATATCGCCCTCGCGTCTTGGTTTGATCGCATAAGGAACCTTCACGCCATTGGCTTCCTCGAAGTTCTTCACCATATCCAGCACGCTGTAGCCGACGCCTGTACCCAGGTTATAAATGCAAAGCCCTGCCTTCTCCTCGATCTTCTTCAGCGCCTTCACATGTCCCAGCGCAAGGTCTACTACATGGATATAATCACGGACGCCCGTGCCGTCATGGGTATCGTAATCATCCCCGAAGACACCCAGTTCTTTCAGCTTGCCCACTGCCACCTGTGTGATATAAGGCATCAGATTATTCGGAATACCATTAGGATTCTCACCGATGGTGCCGCTCTTGTGCGCACCGATAGGGTTAAAGTACCGAAGCAGGATCACATTCCATTCCGGATCGGCCTTCTGCATATCGGAAAGAACCTGCTCCAGCATGGATTTCGTCCAACCATAGGGATTCGTGCACTGTCCCTTCGGGCACTCCTCCGTGATCGGGATGATGGCCGGATCGCCGTATACCGTTGCAGAAGAAGAGAAGATGATATTCTTCACACCGTTCTTACGCATAACGTCCACCAGCGTCAATGTACCCGCGATGTTGTTCTCATAATATTCCCAAGGCTTCTGTACAGATTCTCCTACCGCCTTCAAACCTGCAAAATGAATACAGGAATCAATCTTCTCCTGTGCAAAAATCTTCTCAAGCGCCTCTCTGTCCAGAATATCCGCCTTGTAAAATTTGACCGGCTTGCCCGTGATCTTCTCCACCCTCTCAAGAGACTTCTCACTGGAGTTCGACAGATTATCCACGACCACCACTTCGTAACCTGCACTCTGTAATTCTACCACTGTGTGGGAACCGATATAACCGGCGCCTCCCGTTACCAAAATTGCCATTTTAATGCACCCACCCTTTCTGAATACCACCTTGTGAGGATACCACCACAGTCCGACGCCTTCTCTGCTGCAAAATGTTAACTCACAAGGCATTATCTGTTTCCTGTTATAATGATAGTGTACACTCAAAGACTCGATTTATTCAATAGGAGAATGTTATTCAAACCTGTCAAAATGTTTCCAACTGTGCGGTTGCAATCCAATGATCTGTCTGTATGCCATTTATGGTAATACAGACAGGCAATTGGATTAGCAACCCACTTCCAAATGAGTAAAACGCGGATGCGTAAGCAGACGCAGGAGTGCTTAAGCACGGGTTTTACGAATGCGGAAGTCAGGTTGGATGCTCTTTGGAGCATTCAACCGCACAGGTGGAAATCTCTCCGTCTTGTGCAGTTGCAATCCAATGATCTGTCTGTATGCCATTTATGGTAATACAGACACTCGGCTCGTTGCTTGCTGGGACAAATGCTGCCACGGTTCAAAATTATAATTCAATGCCGTTCTCCCGGCACAGCACCCGTGCAGTCTCTACAGAATCAATCCCCGTCTCATTCTTGATCGGCGCAAACTCATGATCCCTCACCACCTCATAGGGCAGACAGGAATCCATCTCATGCACCAGATCCAGCGCCAGCTGCTCAAACTTATAGCCGTTCGGCTCTTCCGGCTTCACATGTCTTCCCTGCTCGTCCAGATAAGGGATCTTCTTCTCCACGATATGCAGGGGCAGACGCCCTGCCGCGATCTCCCACAGATCTTCCTGTCTAAAAAGATAATTCAGGATCACACCATAGTCATACGCCGGTTCTCCCTGCTCGTCAACGGCATCCATCAGTTCCTGCGTCATATCATAATACTCCACGATGGAGGGTCTGCCGTCTTCCAGGCAGATAGCACCTACCCGCTCATCGGGCGCATTCTTCTTCACCACTTTGGCGCCTGACGCGCTGCCCGTGACGATCGTCGCCCCTAAGAAACAAGGATCGGCGATCCGCTGCAGCACATTGTCCACCGCAAACACATTCAGCCACTCGATCCCGGCCTCCTTCACCTGATCCGCCACACCCCATTTGATCATCGACAGAAACCACCCCGCATTACCGTTAGGAGACGTGGACATCTTATACTTCTCTTCCATATATACTCTGCCGTTATAATCCGATGCCGGCGCCATATCCTGCATGAAGAAAGTCACATAGTCCGGATTATACCCAAAATAATTCTTTTCCTCAAAAAAAGCTTTCGTCACCTCATGATTCTTGTCACTGGTCATCACGTAAAGCGGGATCCACGCCTCCGCCTGGTGCACCACGTCCAACAGATTCTCCACCTGCCGCTGAAAAATATAGACCTCTTTCGTCAGGCCGATATTATAGGTTCCCTTCGGCACATCCGCTCCCAGCCTAGTCCCCATGCCGCCAGCCAACATGACCGCGCCAATCTTACCATCACGGATGGCGTCCAATCCGGCCTGTACAAATTCATCCCGTCTCTCTTCGATCTGCGCAAGCTTCATCACCTCGATCGGTGTGATCTCGCCCCGCGGATTCAGTTCCTCCTTATGCAGACACTGCGCCAGCACCGCCAGATCCGTACCCATGATCTGTTCAAGCAGCGCCTCCTTCTCATGACCACTCAGCTCGTCATAATACTGTAAGACATGTAATTGTCCATATTTCTCCAGTTTGTCGTAAGCCTCCTGATATCCCATGTTCTTCTCCCTTTTCCACGATTTGTTTTCCGTTGCCGTTCCCCTCTTCTCCTGAAGATAACACTGTTTCTCTGTCATGCTCTGCGATCAATGGATGATCACAGATAGTATTACCATGTTAGGATTTTCTATATTCTACCATGAAGCTCCTTATGTCTCAATCCATAAAATGCAGCATTTAGACATTATATGGCAAAACCGGACAGTTTACTGCCGGCCTTCTTCCTGACAAAGAAAAAGGCCGGGATCAAAAACAGATCCGCAAAGATCCATGCCAGCGGATTCGCAAAGCACACTGCGGTAAATCCAAACAACGGCACCAGCACAAATCCGGCCAATCCCCGGGCCAGCATCTCAAACGCCCCGGCAAACACCGCCAGCCTGCTAAATCCCATTCCCTGAATCAGAAAACGGACGATATTCACCATCGCCAGCGGAAAATAGAAGATCACATTCCTGCGGATATAGAAGAATGCATCCTCCAGGACCGCCCCTTCACCTGCATCCAAAAACAGCATCAGAAGCTGCCTTCCCGCCAGAAAGACTACCGCCATGGCAAAGAAGGAATAGAGCAGCCCCAGGATCGTGCAGGATTTCAGCCCTTTTCCCACACGTTCCAGATCTCCCGCGCCCATGTTCTGTCCGCCGTAGGTCGCCATCGTAGACCCCATGGCGTCGATGGGACATGCCATCAACATACTCAGCTTACTGCCTGCCGTCACTGCCGCCACAGCATCGGAACCAATCCCGTTCACAGCGCTCTGCAGCACGACGCTGCCGATCGCCGTGATCGAATACTGCAATCCCATGGGAATACCCATATTGCACAGCTTAAGCGCATAGCCCCTGTCCCATCTCCAATGGTCTCTTTCCAGCTTCAGGATAGCATACTTCTTCATATAAATAAGACAGCTCACGCCGGCAACAGCCTGCGATACCACCGTAGCCACTGCCGCTCCCGAAACACCCATATGTAATACGATGATACACAGCAGATCCAGGAAGATATTCATCACCGCCGACACCATCAGGAAGATGACCGGCGTCCGACTGTCCCCAAGGGAACGGATGATCGCCGCCGTCATATTATATAAGAATGTCACCGGAATACCGATGAAAATAATGACGATATACGCATAAGATGCGTCGATGATATTCTCCGGCGTCCGCATGAGCTGCAGGATCGGCCGGCACAGCAACACCACCAGGACTGTCATGGCCACCGCAAACACCACTGACAAGCGCACACAGTTCCCTACAAATCTGCGCAAGTTGTCGTCATGTCCCGCACCGAACTCCTGGGCGATCGGAATCGCAAAGCCATTGCACACACCCATACAAAAACCAATGATCATGAAATTCACGGAACCCGTGGCGCCCACCGCCGCCAGCGCGTCCACACCCAGATAATGCCCGACAATGATCGTATCGACCATACTGTAAAACTGTTGAAAAAGCAGGCCGAACAAAAGCGGCACCGCAAATCCCAGGATCAGCCGCATGGGGCTGCCTTTTGTCATATCTTTTTCCATAAGTACAACCATATTCCTTTCTCAGGGTATAAATTTGTGCCATGATGCACAAGTAAAACATCAACAACATAGCATATTCATTTGCAAACTGCAATCCTTATTTTTATAGTAAACAACATAGCAAATTTCTGCTTCCGCTTCCTGCCAAAGCCATATACGAAAGCTTTGGCAGGACCGAAGGAATTATTTCCACCTGTACGGCCAGACGCTCCAAAGAGCATCCAACCTGACTTCCGTATTCGTAAAAAAGACACCCCGGCACATCAGGGTTCTTTCTGAACTTTGGGTATGACAGCACCGCAATTAAGCCGTCAGATAAG
>CAMWLJ010000122.1 GCA_947175055.1 uncultured Lachnospiraceae bacterium
TGGGTGTGGAGATTCCTTACGAGGAAGTGCCCGTGATTCAGAAGAAGATCATCAAAAAAGTTTACCGCACAGGCAAACAGGTGATCACTGCCACCCAGATGCTGGAATCCATGATCAAGAATCCCCGGCCCACCAGAGCAGAGACCACCGACGTTGCCAACGCCGTATACGACGGCACCAGCGCCATCATGCTTTCAGGCGAAACAGCGGCCGGCTCCTATCCGGTGGAAGCCGTGAAGACCATGGTGCGAATCGCCGAACGCACAGAACAGGACGTGGACTACCGCAAGCGGTTCTACCAGAGCGCCCGGGAGACAGATACCGACATCACCAACGCAATCTGCCACGCCTCCTGCACCACCGCGCTGGATCTGAATGCCAAGGCCATCGTGACCGTCACCAAATCCGGTACTTCGGCCAGAATGCTTGCTAAATATCGCCCCGAAAGCGACATCATCAGCTGCGCCACCACAGAGAAGGTATGCCGACAGTTGTCCTTGACCTGGGGCGTCACCCCCATCGTCATCAAGGAAGAAAAGGAAGTCTTCAATCTTTTTGACAAAGCCATCCAGGCGGCCGTGAAGATGAAACTTCTGCAGACCGGCGATCTGACCGTGATCACCTCCGGCGTGCCCATCGGTGTATCCGGCACTACCAATATGATGAAAGTGCAGATCGTATAGCTGCCGAAGCCAAAGATCTCGTAGACCAGCTGCTGCCGGCTACGAGATCTTTATTATGAAAGTTTTCGCCTTTCACAATATGTATGCCAATACGGCCTGCCGTTCGGCAGGCTGCACATAATGGTAGTTTACTTTCTATATATTCACAGGACCAAGCTTACGATCGGAATCGTCACCAGCCCAAGTAGTGTCGTCAATATGATACCCTGGGAAATGGTGTCGGTATCGATCCGCAGCTGCTTCGACAACATAAGCGACAAGTTCCCGGCGGGGACTGCCAACATCAATGCTGTAGTGTGCAAAAGCAGACTGTTCTGTATAAAAGGCCTCAACAGCACAACACAACCTATGGGCAGCAGAATCTGACGCAGCAGGACAAATCCATACAGCTTAGGATGACAGAAAATATCCCGAAGCGGCATCTGTGCCACGGAAACACCCAGGACTAACATAGAGAAAAGAGTGGTCGTCTGCCCGATATGATTTAATGTCGAAGACAAGATAACGGGTGCCGGAAGGTCGGCCAGATAAATGATAATGGCTGCCGTCGCCGAGATCGTCCCGGCATTGACCAGCTTCTTCCAACGGGGTGCTGTCGGCTGCGCTTTCCTTTCGTTCTGGGCTGCCGACATACATCCTGTACCACCGGTTACATTGCCTCCCGTATCTTCCTCACTCCCGGCCGCTTGCCTGAGAGCCGCACGCTGCAAGAGCGAGATGCCAAACGTATAGAATAGGAAGTTAAAAAGCAGGTTATAGATCGATACAAAGATCAGACACTCCGTCCCCAGCACGGCGGACGCAAGCGGTATCCCGATAAATCCCACATTGCCGAAAATAGTGAGCATCTGGTAAGCATAATGATACTTGTTCGATACCCGCAGAATTTGTGGAATCAAGAAACTTACCAGGATCAACATTGCATAGATGGCCACATCCAGCACCAGTGCCGTCTTCAGTTCCTGCAGGGACATTCTGGGACCGTCCTGCAGGGCACTGCCGATCAACAGCGCTGGGTTCGTCAGATTGACGATCAACCCGGACATCTGTCTGGCAGTCATTTCCGACAACATATCCCTTTTATATAGAAGAATACCGATACCGATCAAAATGAAAATGATGACCATCTGCTGTATTACGACTGTGATACTCATAGAAATAATCCTGCCTTATATTATCGTTAGATTCCGGTCACGATCAGTCTCGTCGCTGCGCCCATGCAGCAATTCATTCTTCGGCTTCCCCGTTGAACATATATGCCACAGCCCTCTCCCACCACTTCATATTCTGGGAAAGGATCTTAAAGCTCACCTGTTTTGTTCCACCATAAATTCCTTTACCCTTGATCGTAATCTTGGCGGTTCCTTTGTTTATATTATTGGTGTAATCAATAATACTATAGTCCGCAGCGGTAAGCGTCTTTTTCCCCAGCGTAACGGTGAGGTCACTCTTCGACGGTGTAATCCTGCCGCCTGTATAATAGAACTTTCCTCCCACCTTCACCTTCGCCCTGGACAGAAGATTCCCCTTAGATATGATGTGGAAAGTCTCTGTAATACTCCCCCGGTAATTGCCCTTACCGGTCACTGTAACAGTCAGCATATCCCCGGCCTTTGGCCTGTCTGACTTCCCCAGGATTCTTCCGACTGCATTTCGATAGACATAAGTCTTGTCATAGTCAACTCCGGCCTTCAGCTTTCTGCCGTCTATATCCGTCAGAATGGGGGTACTCATATACTTGCCTGCCCGGCTGTTCTCCTCCAGATCCTGCACAGTGATCTTTACCTTGGCGATATCCTTAGGTACGATCACAAAGGCAAGCTGTCTGCTTCCGCCAAAGTTCTTCCTTCCTTTAATGATAACGTACGGCTGCAATCCTTTCTGTACGGCAATTTCTGTATGGTTTTTGCCGCTCAGGACATAATCCGTGCCTTCCACGAGTTCTGTACCGTTAAAAGTCACCTTTACTTTCGGCACAACTCCGCCCTTTTGCCATGTCTGCTCTTCACCATCTGCCAGAACAGCCGATATGCCCGGGCTTCCTTCTTCCAGCCGATACGGAACGATCTTAAAAGTTTTCGTCATCGTCCCCGAATAGGCGCCTTTTCCGGTTATCTTCATTTGAGCGGTTCCCACATTGCGGTTATTGCTGTAGGCAAGCTCATAATCTTTGCCTTCCACCAACGTAACTTCTCCGGACGCATCTGTAATGGTCAATTTGTTCTCCGCCCCCGCATAGGCAGATGAATCATATTCCAACTCTTCTCCCGAATAAGTCAGGCTTTGTAGTTTGCTGACTTTTACTGTCTTGATCGGGCTCCCTATGATCTTAAAGCTGACACGTCGCACGCCCTTGTATCTTCCCCGGCCTGTGATCACTACCTGATAAGTGCCGGCCTCCTTACAAGAACCGTATTCCAGCATATAATCTTCACTATAGCGCAGGGTCTCTGCCCCCATTGTCAACCGGAGCATATCCTGTGTCAACTCTACTGCAGCCCCCGTGTAAGGCTGATCCGGTATCTTAGATACTTTGACTTTGCTAAGCGGAATTTCCCCTTTTGCAGGATCCGTGATCGTAAGTTTGATCGTTCTGCTTCCGGTGTAATTACCACATCCTCTGACCAGCACATCGTAAGTATCCGGCTCCCTATAGGCGTTCTCGCCCCCTGTCGCCAGATCAGGATATTCTACCGTAAAATTCTTTGTTTTTGATAATTTTTTGCCGTTCCATACTACAGTCGGAACAGGTTTTAACAGATTTCCGTTTTTATAGGCGACCGCCATGGGATCGATCTGAACGTCTTCATCTTCCAATGATTTCGGATTGATCGCAAAGGTGCAGGTCAAAGTTCCCGCAAAATTGCCCTTCCCCTTGATGGTAACGGTAGGTGCTTTCTTGCGTTCTGCCTCTGTATTCAGTTGATTGACATTGGTATTATATTTATAACTGATCGTATAATCTTTCCCTTTATTGAGCGGTTTATCCCCATACCATACCTCAATAACTGGTTTGATCGCTTTTCCAGTATAGGACTGTTCTGGAATATCGTTTATTGCTTTGCTGCCCTCAGCCTGCATCCACAGGCCTCTCTCATCCCGCCAGCCCGCATATAAAGTAATATTTCCCTTTCGTCCCCGTATGATCTCCGCGATCGGATTGCCCTGGCACTCCTCATCTTCATACCAGCCTGTAAACAGATAGCCGTCCTTTCCCCCGGCCGGGGCCAGCTTAAGATCCGCGCTCTCTATCGTATATGTCTGCGGATTGCCTGCCGCATTCACACCGCCATTTAATTCATAGCGGATCTCGTACCGGATCAATTCATATTTTGCCCGGATCACAGTATCGCAAAGTATATTCTCATAGTCCCCTTCCCAGCCGGTAAACCGATATCCTTCCGGGAAACTGAAGTCCGATTCTTCGGGATTCTCACTGTTATATCTGGGCGGCGTAGCCTTCCGTCTGGCTTTCACCTGCTCTGTTTTGATCACCTGATTCCGAAAACCCGTAAAAGTAACCTGATAGACCGGAACATCCACCGTGACCCGACATGCAGCCGTAACCTTTTCCCCTTTGTGATCCTCTACCTCGGCAGTGATCGTAGTCTCCCCCTCCTGCAAAGCCTTGACTCTGCCACCTTCGCCGACTGTGGCAACCGCAGGGTCTGCGGAAGTCCAGATCACATCCCCAGTCTCCTTTGTCGTTGGCAGTTCCTTAATGCCGATAACCTGTTCCTCACCCTCCATCAAAGTCATCTCTGCTGTATCAAGGAGCAGCTGATTGGTACACACGATAAATGTTTCTTCGGCAACCTCACTGACCAGCGTCTTATCGTGATTGGAGACAGCGATCGCCTTTATGGTAGTATCCACATTGATCGTAATGGGAGTCGTATATTGACGGGTGTTCTTTCCTCCTGCCAGATCCGGTACTTCTTTGTTCGTCGTGTAATAAATCGTCGTATCCGGATCGGAGCTTATCGTTACCTGGCCTCCCTTGTCGATCGTCTTCGTCGGAGAAAACATCGGTTTACGCGGTCTGTCCATTACATATACGCGGCACAATGCGCTTTTCCCTTCCACAGCCGCTTTAACGGTGCAGCTGCCTTCGGCAACAGCAGTGATCTGTCCATTCTCTACCGTCGCCACGGTTTCATCGTCGCTACTCCAGATAACTTCCGGCTTACCCGCATAACTTGGATAAAATTTCGCGCTTAACTCCGTGACTTCCCCGATGCTCATCACTACTTCTTCACATTCCAGAACGATCTTTGTCACCGGCACCTGTACATTCTGCTTCAAAGTTGCCGGAAGAATGTCTCCAGTCGTATCATTGGGTGAAGTTTTTAACAGATACTCTATTTTTCCCTGACGAAAAGCAACCCCGTACACGGATTTATCCCCGGAAGACAACAGATCTGTCTCCGTCTGGACCACTCCACCACCGGTCGAAATACTGCATATATGGGTAGGTGTATTGAAAAACAACCTGTCACCCATCTCAAACAGGCCGGAATAAGCCGCCGTCCAATATCTTCCGTCCTCCGTAGTCCAAAGCCCAATCGTATTCAAAAGCACCGATTCTGTTCCTGAAGACAGTTCCCTCTCTTTAATGATCCCGTAACCGTTATAGCTTCCACTGGACTCTATGTAATAGCATTTGCCATCCTCCAGTACAAAAGGCGATCTGCAGTGGATCCAGAATTCGTTGTCAAATCTGGTGCTGTCCGCAGTCAGATCTACCACCAGACTTCCCTTGGTGACCTCCCAGTCATGATGTGCATTCCTAACATCGGATTCGGTCTGAAATACCTCGTCACTGAGAAACATATAGTTATGACCGACCAATCCAAAGCGATCCCAGACCGGATCATCCCACGTCGTATCCACCTGGTAATACTGTCCGTCCAGTTTGATAAGATTCCATGCATGATTCATCGCATCACTAGTCACCATACAGCACTCAATGCCGACTCTGTTCAACAACAGCTTATAGGCAAGCGCATATCCCTGGCACACCGCCTTACCGTTGACAAAGACCCCATAAGCACTGTAAACTTCCCGTGGCAGTTTATCCGCAAGATAATTTTCATAATCGTACTCACAGTTCACCACGATATAATCATGCAGGGCGATGGCCTTTTCCAGATCCGACATATCATCGTCTACCATGGACAATGCGTCCTCTACACTCACCCAAAAAGCATTGTCGTCAAATCCGCTCAGATAATTCGGTGTAACAATAGCCACTATCTGACTTGTCATATAATAGTTATAGCTATATCCTGAAATATAGTATAACTCAGGATGTTCATTGATCACCCCTGAGATAAAACTTTTCGCCTCCCCTCTCGTGATCGCATACTTCTCCATATCTATCTTTTCATTCCTGGCCAGCATCTGCCGATACAGATATTCTTCCGCCTCTGCACGTTTGCTCTCCGACAGTAACGGTTCTCTGTACCCTGCGACCGGTCCACTCGGCTCTCCCGCTCCAAGGACTGTGAAGGAACCTTCCTGATATATGCCTTCCTGGCTGCTAACGGTTTCCGTCTCCAGCTCCGCCGCTGACGACTGCTTTAAAGCCGTCTGCACTTCATCAGACTCCTGCTCCGGATCCAATGTAGCATCAGGGTCTGTCGTTTCTTCCGTATCTGTCGGATTTTGCATATCCGACGGTTCCTCCGTGTCTGTCGGATTTTCCGTGTCCGACGGGTTCTCCGTCTCTGTCGGGTTCTCTGTATCCGACGGTTCCTCCGTATCCGATGGGTTCTCCGTGTCTGTCGGGTTCTCTGTGTCCGACGGTTCCTCCGTGTCTGTCGGGTTCTCCGTATCCGACGGGTTCTCCGTCT
>CAMWLJ010000123.1 GCA_947175055.1 uncultured Lachnospiraceae bacterium
TTGATTATATCTCATTAGCCACTCCCGTTACAACTTTAGTATAGCACTTCAATACGATCTATTATCCGTATACCATAATTGCCTGTACGTTGATCCCCATGTCCTGTGATCTGGACATATTGGCGGAGAAGTCGCTTGAGAAGCATAGGGCAAGATGGGAAGACTGAAGATTGTACATAAACGGTGGAAATGAAATATTCTGGAATCCGGGAGATGATCAAATGTGAGAAAGACAAATAAAAAAATCTGTTTTGCGTCGTCCTCCGGCGGACATCTGGAGGAGCTTTTGACACTGCGCACTTTGATGGAACGCTATGATAGCTTTATCGTTACGGAGAAGACCGCTTATGAGATCGCGGTGCCAGGGATCAGATGCTATTATCTTCTGCAGGTAAACCGCAGGGAGAGATCGTGCATGCGGCGGTTGATCGTCAATGCGTTCCGCTCTCTGAAAATTTTCATGGTCGAGAGGCCGGATGTGGTGATAAGTACCGGTGTTCTGGCGACGATTCCCTTATGTCTGTTATGCAGGGTATTTGGGAAGAAGCTGGTGTATATAGAATCTTTTGCCAATGTCAGGACACCCAGTCAGACGGGGAAACTGATGTATCGATTTGCGCATCGCTTCTATATTCAGTGGCCGGAGATGCAGGAATATTATCCCAAGGCTGTGTACAGGGGTGGTGTTTATTAAAGCGTTAAGAAGAAAGGCAGGGGTGTGAAGATGATATTTGTGACGGTGGGCTCGCAGAAGTTTTCTTTTGACCGTCTGCTGAAAAAGGTGGATCAGATGGCAGGGAATCATATGCTTGTGGAGGAAGTCTATATGCAGACCGGCAACAGTACTTATGAGCCCAGACATTGCCACTATCAGAACTTCTACGATAGGGATAAATTTGTGGAAATGGTTGAGAAAAGCAACGTCATCATCACCCACGGTGGCGTGGGAATCGTGGTGGATGCAGTCAAACGGGGCAAGAAAGTGATCGTGGTGCCGCGCAGAGCAGGGCTCGGGGAGCATGTGGATGAACATCAGCTGCAGCTGATGGAACAGTTTCACGCACGGAATCTGATCTGCGCCTGTATGAATGTGGACGATCTGCCATATGTGCTGCGGATGGTGGAGACACGTAAGTTCGGCGGCTATCAGTCCAATACCGACCAGTTTGTTGCCTCAGTGGATGAGTTTCTGCAGTCATTGTAGCACAAGCAGCAGATGTGAGATGTGCAGCAGATGTTTGGACAGTGGAAAAGGTATGGTTGTATCATGATGAAGATATTGGTGATCGGTCCCAGTGAGACGAGGGCCAGGGGCGGGATGTCGGCAGTGATCCGGGAGATCCGGGAGAGTGAGTTGTTGAAAACAGAGTTTGAGATCGACACATTTGCCTCTTATATAGACGGCTGCCTGATCGTACGACTGCTGTATACGGTATGGGGTTGTCTGCGCTTTGTGTTTTGCAGTCACAGGTATGACCTGTTTCATCTTCATACTGCAGAACGAGGCAGTACTTTTCGCAAATATTTCTATTTGCGGTGGGCAAAAAGGACAGGCAAAAAGGTGATCGTGCATATTCATGGGGCGGAATATCTGACTTTCTATGACGGGCTTGGGCGCCGGGGCAGGCAGGTGGCAGATGCTTTTTTTAAACAGGCGGATCTGGTCCTGGCATTGTCGGAGAGCTGGAAGAGGGAACTGGAGGCGCGCTTTGGCGTTGATACGTGCAGAACATTGTACAACGGGGTAGATACAGAGAAGTTCCGGGAAGCAGTGACGGAAGTTGCGGTTTGCCGGCATTCTTTTCTGATGTTGGGAAGGCTTGGCGTCCGCAAAGGGGTGTATGACCTGATCGATGCGGTGGAGATAGCCAGCAGGGAGGATCCGGCGCTTACTGTCTGCATCGCGGGGGATGGGGAAGTGGAGAAAGTGCGGGAACTGGTAGCAACGAAAGGACTGGAGCGGCATATCAGTGTGTCCGGCTGGATTGATGAAACACAGAAACTGGAATACTTGAAAAAGGCGGCAACGCTGGTGCTCCCTTCCTATTATGAGGGATTGCCAATATCTGTATTGGAGGGTATGGCGGCGGGCAAGGCTGTCATCAGCACGAAGGTGGGGGCACTCCCGGAGGTAGTAGGCGACGGGAACGGCATTCTGGTAGCGCCTGGCGATGTAGAAGGACTGGCGGCGGCGATGCTTAAGTGCAGCGGGGATGTATCGTTGCTGCAGAGGATGTCCGGGAATAATCTGCGACGGGCAAAAGAGGTTTTTGACGTGCGGCGGATGCATGAGAAGTTGGGCATGTATTATAAAGAGGCGGTGAATAAGGAGAGAATGTGATCATGGAAAGAAGAAAACCGCTGATCAGTGTTGTCATACCGGTCTATAATGTGGCTCCCTATATCAGACGATGTCTCGATTCTATAGCGATGCAAAGTTATCGGGAATTGGAGATCATTGCGGTGGATGATGCGTCTACGGACGACAGCGGCGCGATCTGTGACGCGTATGCGGTGTCGGAGATGCGGCTGCAGGTGGTGCATTTTCCGCAGAACAGGGGACCTTCTGCAGCCAGAAATGAGGGAATCCGCAGAGCGGTAGGGGCGTATATCTGCTTCATAGATGCAGACGACCGGGTGGAGCCTGTATTTTTGGAAAGGCTCTATGAAAGTTTGAGGGAGACGGAGGCAGATGTCAGTGTCTGTGGCGCCGACGGTATTCGGCTGGCGGGTGGGCCGGCAGGCGTCTTTTCCGGGCAGGAAGCGATCGAATGCATGGCCAGGGAGATTCCCTTTAATTATGTGCCCTGGGCGAAACTCTATGCGGCGGCGCCGGTGAAAGCCGGCCTGTTTGATGAGCGGATTTATTACAGTGAGGATATTCTGTTCCTGTATGAGCTGTTTCAGCGCGTGAAGCGTGTCAGTTATGTGCCGGATATTCTCTACCATTACAATAACGACAGAGAGGACAGTCAAGTGCACAGTGGCGTGAGTGACAGAAAGTTTACGGCACTTAAGGTACATGACTATGTCTGTGACGATGCAGGGCAGCATTTTCCGGTGGCGGCTCTTTATTTCCGGCGTTTATCGATTGATGTAGATTCGCGTTGGGCCATGCTGACAGTGGAGTCGGATATGGAGAAAAGACAGATCTTTGCCATATTGAAAAGATTGCAAGATCATATCAGAAGACACTATGACAGGCGTGCATTGTGTCTTCTGTCGGAGAGAAAAAGCCGGGTGGCAGTGTGCACGCTGCGCGTCAGTGCCACACTCTTTTGGGGTATGGCCTGTGTCTATAAACACATTAAGTCATGGGCTTGACGATGCTTTGAGCCGTGCTGCTGCAAGGATATAGCATGCCGGGTCGTTGTGTTTGGAATCATGTTACAGAAGCAAGGAGGGAGTGGCATGAAGCAGGAAGAACCGTTGATCAGTGTGATCGTGCCGGTTTACAATGTGGAGGCGTATCTGGAGAGATGTCTGGCATCCATAGCGGCACAGACTTATCTCAACAGGGAAGTCATTCTAATAGACGACGCTTCTACGGACGGCAGCGGATGCATCTGCGATCGGTGGGCGAATCTGGACGATCGGTGGCAAGTGATACATCTGCCGCAGAATAAGGGTTTGTCTGCGGCCAGGAATGAAGGTATCTTCAGGGCGAAGGGACAGTTTATCACATTCATTGATTCCGATGACCATGTGGAACCGGAGTTGTTGCGAAAGCTCTATGATGTGCTGCCACAAAGTGGGGCAGAAGTGAGTGTCTGTGGTACCGACGGCCTGGGGACGGGCAATGAGCCTGCCCATATCTATACCAGGAAGGAGGCGGTATATGCAATGGCCAGACGCAGTCCTTTCCTGTGGACAGCCTGGGGGAAACTCTATCCGGCAGCATTGTGCAAGAAGTACGCTTTTGACGACAGCAGTCTGTGTAGTGAGGACTTGCTTTTTTTCTATCAGATCCTGGGAGAGGTCGGGCAGATCGGGTACGTGCCGGACAGGTTGTACCACTATGTATACAGGGTGGGCAGCCAGGTCAACAACGGCATTGACGAGAAGCGGTGCACGGTGCTTAGCGTTCTGGATCATATTTGTGCAGATGCTTTAGTCAGATTTCCGGAGATGGCGGACGGTTTCAGGCAGATAGCGTTGGACACGGCAGTTCGTCTTGGGATGCAGGCTGTGGAAGCGGGGCGGGCGCAGAAGGATCTTTTCGGCTATCTGCGGCGATTCCAGGCTCATGTCAGGCGGCATTTTAGCCTGAGCGCTCTGCGGATCTGTCCTCATGGAAAAGGGGTAGTGGCGCAGCTTCTGCTGTATTGGAGCAAGACGGCGTTCTGGTGTATGGCTGTTGCCTATAAGCATGTCAAACCGTGGAAGCAGGGTGGTAATACGTATGGAAAGAACTGAAAATACAGTAAGAAATGTAGCTTTTTCCATGCTCAGTGAAGGCATGCTGGCGGTACTGAAATTTGTATCCCGTTTTGTTTTCGTGCATATCCTGGGCAAAGAGTATCTGGGACTGGACGGTCTTTTTACCGATATCCTGACGGTGCTGTCACTGGCGGAGCTGGGATTTTCTGTCTCTATCACTTACAGTCTATACCGTCCGGTGGCCGAGGGGGATACGGAACTGATCAAGTCTTTGATCCGGTTGTACCGCCGTGTGTATCAGATTGTTGGAGTGACGGTTTTGGCGGTGGGCGCCTCACTTACGCCTTTTCTTGATTTTTTTGTCAAAAAGATGCCGGAGGATATTTCGCATATTCCCTTGATCTATCTGTTGAATGTGCTCAATACCGGCGTTTCTTATTTTTTTGTCTATAAGTCCACGCTGTTGTTCGTGTATCAGAAGAAATATATCGATACCATGATCCGTGCCGGGGTGACGTTGCTTGTCAATGCGGTGCAGATCGTGGTACTTGTTGTGAGCGGTGATTATCTGTATTATCTTTATATTCTGGTGATCGGTACGCTGCTGCAGAACGTGGCTGTGGCAGTGAAGACGGACCGACTCTATCCTTATCTGCGGGAAAAAGAAGTGCGGCCGCTGCCGGGGGAGATCCGGCAGGATATCCGTCGCAATGTGAGTGCCATGGTACTGAACCGTGTAGGAGCAGCGGTAGTGTTCAGTACAGACAATATCCTGATCTCCAAATTCGTGGGTATCGTTACTGCCGGACTGTACTCAAATTATGTGATGATACGTGGCTTCCTGAATCTTATGATCAACGCACTGTTCAATGCTCTTACGCCCGCATTGGGCAATCTGATCGCCATGAACAGGGAAGAAGGAGGAAGCAAGGCGTTTAGGCAGTTGAATTTCTTTGGGGCGTGGTTGTTTGGGTGGATGAGTATCTGTCTGCTGTGGCTCTATGATCCTTTTATCACACTTTGGTTAGGAGAGGGGTATTTACTACCCCGTCCGGTGGTATTGTTGATCGTCATCAACTTCTATCTGAACAGTATGCGCATTCCGGTTGCGAAAACCAGGAGCGTGATGGGGCTGTTCTGGGATGAACGTTATAAGTCGATCCTGGAAGCCATACTCAATCTGGTGGTATCAGTGATCTTGGCAAAGCGCTGGGGTGTTGCAGGGATTCTCACGGGCACCTTGATCAGTTCGGTGGTGCTGCCTTTCTGGATCGAGCCGCGTGGATTATATCGGTATGGACTGAAGCAGCCCTGTAGTGTGTACTTTCTGCGCTATCTTATGCAGCTGCTTGTGACGGTGAGCGCCGGGGCGTTGACCGGGCTGCTGTGCCGGCTGACCGGGGAGGGAGTTTGGGGATTTCTGGGAAAGGGGATGGTCTGTCTGGTGATCCCCAATGGGGTTTACCTTGGGGTTTACGTGCGCACAGAGGAGTTTCAGGAACTGTGTAAACTGGGAAAGAAACTGCTGTCATGGCGATAGGTTTTGACGGGGAGATCATAACAGGACGCCGCGTTTGTTGCGAACGGGCGTTTTTTTGTCATGAACGAAAGAAAAGAATAGAAACAGGCGGGATTAACAAACAGGCATTAACAGCCGATAATAATACTATGGAGGTTGATGATAGGCTGCCGGATGAAAAGGAGTTCATCCGGATATGACAAGGAGGTTATAATTCATGCAGATCAGAGCAAATGCGAACGAGAATCAGGTGATCCATGTCAGCAGTGCGGCTCGGGACAGAGCACAGGAGAGAGCGGGAATAAACGGACAGGAGAAGCAGAAGAGAAGTACCATTTTCATGGGGGATCTGAACGTTAAGAAGGATTCGATCACCCAGCGTAAATTATATGCGCAGCAGAAGGCATTGAAGATAGTGAACGATGCCTGGGAAGGCGACCGGAAGATTGATAACAGTATCTTGGAGATCCGGCATAAACTGTCCCAGCTGCAGGATGAATATGTGGAGAATCTGGGGGTGATCGATGCGGGCGATGCCCAGAAGGAGATGCTGCGCCAGCAGTATGGTGTGGCGGCGGATTCCCAGGAACAGAAGGATCTGGAACTGCTCCAGAAGAA
>CAMWLJ010000124.1 GCA_947175055.1 uncultured Lachnospiraceae bacterium
AGGTCATACAGGCCTGGATCTTCTCTGCACAGTAATTCTTTCAGATCGTAGAGATAGCCGCTTTGTGAGAAAGCGTCGAAGGCTTCCCTGTTCATCAGAACCACATCCATCAGTTCACCGTCAATGGCGGCCTGGATTTTCATGCGGGAAGCATAAGTATATTCGTGGTACTGATTCGTCTCGTCGTCCGTGAGATAAAGTCCCGTATACAGTTCCAGCTTGTTTTTGGAAGGATTCAGGTTTAGGTAATCCAGAAAATCTCCGGTAAGTTCTTGTGTCAGATCCTCCCCTGCGGCTACATTGACAAGAGCGGCGTACAACACGGTGTCTTTATGAGTAATGCGGCCGTAGAGCATATAGCCGGCGGCATACAATACGATACAGAGGACTGCCAGCGGCAGTTTATAGTAATCCCAGATATATTGTACTTTCTTCCTGCCGTGCAGCGTCCGCAGATTTTTGTCCGTGAGAAATGCCGCCGGATTAAATGAAGCGTGTTTCATAAGCTGCCTCCAGGGATTTTTGTCGTCGGCCGCTCCGGCGTTTCTGCAGCGTCCGCGGTATGGTCTGTTTCTGTAAGGCCTGCCACGGCATTGCCTGTTACTATACAGTCCGGATCCTGGACATCTGCTCCGGCATCTGGAAGCTCCTCCGTCTTACCCTGGCATATCAGCAGAATATTGGAAAGCAGGTAGGAGCAGAGCAGCGCGCACAATCCCTCCCCGAAAATAATGGCCGGTGTGAAAATGTTAATCACAACAAAGGCCATGGCAAAGTAAATAACAGCCATGAGAGCGGTGCACAGAAGGAAACGCATGCCGATCATGATCGCGTTTTTGAACATGGCAAAGGTCGTATTATCGAACCTTGCGAGCAGTGGGAAGATGTACATGAGGACGATGGCGTAGGCGACGAGAGCGACAAAGAAAACCGCCGTGCCGATGGTCCAGAGTACATTTTCAAAACGCATGTGGTAGAATACGTATCCGTCAAGCGCCAGGGCGATTCCCAGCGTCAGAAGGATCAACCAGATTTTGGTCGCCTGTTTGAAATTTGCCTGAAAGGAATGGAAAAAGGCTCTGGTCAGGCTGCCTTCTTCATTCTTCGCTACCTTTAAAGTTACATAGAAAAGGGCGGTTGTGGATGCGCCGATCGTAACGACAGGCAGACAGCAGATAAACCATAAAACATTCAGGTAAGCGCTGTAGGACAGTTTGGTAAGAAATGACATCAGCGGCCCCTCCGGGCTCAGTAGATTGCGCATGGCGGCGTTCCTCCTTATTTCTGTACAGTTCCTTAGTCTTCGGTGGATTCCCTGTAGATCAGGCGTGTCTCCGTATGAACCGTGCGGAAATTGAGGGACGGTTCCTTGATCCGGGACATCAGCAGATTCACCGCGGAAAATCCCATGATCTGACTGTGGATATGGATCGTGGTCAGAGTGGGCGACATGATTCTGGATTCCGGGGAGTCGTCGAAGCCACACAGGTAGACGTCGCCGGGAACGGAAATCCCCAGTTTCTTAAATACCTGCAGAGTGTCTATGGCGATAAAGTCGTTCGCGCAGATAAATACGTCCGGCAGGGTATCCAGATTCCGGAGTTGTTCCATTAAGTAATCCTGATAGGCCGACCCCTCAAAAGTCTTCTGCCCGGGATTGTCGCCTGTAATGCAGTATTCGTCAGGACAGGGAAGACCGGACAGATACATGGCATTCCGGTAGCCCATATACCGCTCAAAAAAGGACTGGCAATGCGTCGTTTTTCCTATGAATCCGATTCGTGTCTTCCCGCGCCGCACCATTTCCTTCACAAAAACATGGATGTTGGACTGGTTATCCATAATAAGGCGATCCGCGCCCAACGGTTTATCCAGCCCGGTCACCGGTGAATCTACGAGAAGAAGGGGAATATCCAGTCCGCAGAGCATGGAACAGTATGCGAGGTCGAACATTTCAATACACATGATCCCGGCAGTTTTTTCCTTATTATAAGCGGCCGGCATCTGCAGATTCTTTATCTCGGTATCCTGAAGCCGGTGCATGGTGAAGCTATAGCCCAGTGTGGAGAGCTCCCGCTGGAATTTATCCAGCATGGTGGAAGCAAAATGTGAATTCCCGATAAAGTTGGAAGTAAACAGGGAGATTTCCATCTTGGACGATTTGTCTGCCGCAGCAGGCTCCGATTTCTCAAAATGGGAGATATTTACATAGGAGAATTGTTTGTATCCCATTTCTATGGCTTTTTTCAGGACCTTCTGTCTGGTGGATTCGGCAAGGAGACCGGTGTTGTTGATCGCCTTGGAAACTGTATTGCGGGAAACGCCGAGTTCGTCGGCGATATCCTGAATGGTGATTCGTTCTGCCATATCATATCACTTCCTTTTCCTGTACTGCAATTTTTGTAAAATATATTGATACACATATAGTGATTTTATTATAATGCACAAGTTTAAATGTGTCAAATGTAAAATACTCCAAAATAATTAAATTGTCAAAGATGTTTAGAAAGTTTGGTTCTATTTTGGGCAATATTTTTTGCAAATGTAAAAATTAAGGAAAAAATATTGTACATATAACATATTTTAGGTTGACATTATGTAAAAATGCTGATATGCTTTAGTTACAAAATAAAACTTGGACTTTTACAAATGCACAATTATAATTCCGCTGTAGTCGTGAGAGAGGATAGTAAATGTAAAAATGTAAAAAGACAAGATCAAGATGATGAAAAAAGAGAAAGGAGAAAAAGCAATGAGCACAAGCACTAAAAAGAAAGATGCGGGATTACACAATTCGCTGGTCTATATCGTGCAGCACTGGCAGTTGTATGTGATTTTCCTGCTGCCGGCCCTGGCGCTGACGATCATCTTCCGGTATATTCCCATGGGCGGTATCCTGATCGCTTTCGAGAAGTATAATCCCATCCGGGGTATCCTTGGGAGTGAGTGGGTAGGATTCAAACATTTCTCGCGCTTTCTGTCCTCCCCGGATTTCCTGAGTTATCTGGGCAACACATTGAAATTGAGCGTATTCGGTATGCTGTGGGGGTTTCCGGTTCCGATTCTGCTGGCATTTCTGCTGAACCGGATCGAGAGCAAGGGCATTAAGAAGAAAATACAGCTTTGCCTCTACATGCCGAACTTTATTTCAGTCATCGTACTCTGCGGTATCGTCCGTATTTTCCTGTCGGTTACGGGACCTGTAAACCTGCTCCTCGGCACGCAGATAAACTTTATGACCATGCCGGAGGCGTTCCGTACGATCTACATAGCCAGCGGCATCTGGCAGGGTGCAGGATGGGGATCCATCATTTACACTGCGGCGTTGTCCAACGCAAGCACGGAGCTGAAGGAAGCGGCGGTCATCGACGGAGCGAATATCTTTCAGCAGATCAAGGCGGTTGAGTGGCCGGCGATCAAAGCGACCGTGATCATTCAGTTCATCATGCAGGCAGGTAATATCATGAGCATCGGATTCGAGAAAGCCTACGCCCTGCAGACTGATCTGAATATGGCATCTTCGGAGATCATAGCGACCTATGTATATAAGAAAGGTCTTTTAGACGGCGATTACAGTTTCTCGACGGCGGTAGGTTTGTTCAATACGGTGATCAATGTGATTCTTCTGGTTGCGGTCAACAAGATCGTTGCGAAGATGAACGATGGTCAGGGACTGTAAAGGAGGAGAGCAAGATGAAAAAGAAAAGTAGATTTGCCAGATATTCCTTCCAGGACAAGGCGCTTTTGGTGGTTGGTTATATTCTGTTGGGACTGTTTGTTGTCGCAATCGTGATTCCGATGATCTATATTATCGTAGCATCCTTTATCGATCCGGTTACGCTGCAGAATAAAGGAATTACGTTTGATTTCAGTAAATGGACGCTGACGGCATACGAACGTGTCCTTTCCAACGCGCAGATCTGGATCGGTTTCAAGAATGCAGTGATCTATTCCGTTGTATTTACATTCGTTTCCGTCCTGATCACCATGCTGGCGGCTTATCCGATGTCCAGAGCGGACTTCAGGGGAAGGAAGTTCTTCAACGTTATCTTCGTGATCACAATGTTCTTCGGCGGTGGACTGATCCCGACATATTTGCTGATCAGTAACCTGAATCTGTTGGACAGCATGTGGGCGATCATCCTACCGGGCGCTTTCAGTGTCTGGAATATGATCATAGCCCGAACCTATTATCAGGGTATTCCGGGTGAACTGAGAGAAGCGGCTGACGTGGACGGTGCGAACGAAATGGTATTCTTCTTCAGGATTCTCCTGCCGGTATGTACGCCGATCATCGCGACCTTGTCTTTGTGGCAGTTCGTGGGAATGTGGAACAGCTACTTTGATGCCATGATCTACCTGAACGATTCGGCGAAACAGCCCCTGCAGCTTGTGCTCCGTTCCATCCTGATCCAGAACCAGCCGGAGTCCGGAATGATCTCGGATATGCAGAGTACGGCGGAACGTGCGCAGCTGGCGGAGCTTTTGAAGTATGCGACGATCATTATTTCCAGCCTTCCGCTGCTCGTTATGTATCCGTTCTTCCAGAAATATTTTGACAGCGGCGTTATGGCAGGTTCCGTAAAGGGTTAAGCCGCCAGGAAACGGCAGTATATCGTATTACAGAAAAATATTAATAAATATCAATAAAGAAAAGGAGAGGAAGTATGAAAAACAAGTTAGTAAAACGCGTAATTACCGCGGCTCTGGCAGCAGGTATGGTATTTTCCCTTACGGCGTGCGGAGGGGGGTCCGATGTGGAACTGAACACCGGAGAATTACAGGAAGTGGATGCGTCGGAATTGGAATTTCCGCTTGCTGAGAAAGCGACGCTGACCGGGATGATCAGCTATCCGGCGAACACAGAGTCCAACCCGAATAACCGTACGATCTTCAAACGTCTGCAGGAAGAGACGAATGTAGAGATCGAGTGGACGGCGATTCAGGGCGATCAGTGGGGTGATAAGATTACACTGGCCATGGCGAATCTGGATACATTGACGGATTTCATCTTTACGGCAGGATTTGGCGATAATGATCTGCTCAGATATGCGGATCAGGGCGTTATCATTCCGTTAGAAGAGTATATCGATACTTATATGCCGAATCTGAAAGCGGTATTTGACAAATTTCCTGAATATCGGAAAATGAGTACCGATTCGGAGGGTCATATTTGGGCGCTTCCCTGGATTGAGCAGCTTGGCTCCGAGAAGACAGCGATCCAGACGGTCGGCGATATGAGTTTTATCAATAAGAAATGGCTGGATTTTCTTGGTCTGGAGGTGCCGACTACGGTAGATGAGTTTGAGCAGACGCTGATCGCATTCCGGGATCATGCCTCCGAGCTGCAGGCAGAGTTTAACATTGACGGAAGCATTATTCCGATGGCATGTATCGTAAATGACGGCAACCAGGATCCGGCTTTGCTGATCAACGGGTTTGGAGAAGGTTACGGAGACTGTGATCAGGGAAGACATATTGCGGTTACGGATGAGAAGCAGGTGATCTGTACCGCGACGCAGCAGGGATTTAAGGACGGTATCGCATGGCTGCATTCTCTGTATGAAGAGGGACTGATCGATGCGGAAGCGTTTACGCAGGAATGGTCGACCTATGTGTCAAAGGGCAAATCAGGCCGTTACGGTGTATGTTTTAGCTGGGATGTGGCAAATATTGTTGATGATTTTGCGGGATGGGTTCCGCTTCCGGCATTGACGGCGGACACCAGAAACATTACGCCGGAGAATGGTTCCTTTACAAGCGGATATGACCGCGGTCGCTGTGTGGTAACGGCAGTGGCACAGAATCCGGCTCTTGTATGCGCCTGGTTGGATAAGATGTACGATCCGTTCCAGTCTCCGCAGAATAACTGGGGTACTTACGGGGAAGACGACGATTTTGATATCTTTGAACTGGGAGAGAACGCACAGGGTGAGAAGATGTTAAAGCATGCGCCTTTGGGAGACGCTTCACCGGTAGAAGTAAGAGAGGCGGAGAGTGTAAACGGGCCGCTGGCGATTCTGGATGAATACTATGATGTCTATGTTACCTGCCCTGATGATGCGCAGTATCGTCTGGACTGGATCGAGGAATACTATACACCGGATATGAATACAAAGTATGTTTACCCCAATGTATTTATGACCCAGGAGGATACGGAAGATCTGGCTAATCTCCAGACCGATATTACAAAGACGATCAACGCTACAAGATCAGACTGGATCATGAACGGGTTTACGGATGCTGACTGGGACGAGTATTTAAAGAATCTTGATGCATATGGCCTGAATGATATGCTTGAGATATTCCAGAAATATCTGGATGCTTATTACGCAGAATAGAAAACAGGAGATTGTC
>CAMWLJ010000125.1 GCA_947175055.1 uncultured Lachnospiraceae bacterium
CGTACTGAATGTGATCTTGGAACTGGGAATCGCCTTATGATCCGCTTTCGCATCCGTCAGGAACATCCTGGTATACTGGCCTGCTTTCAGATTCACGCGCGTCACTTCCCCGCGGGAGTTCGTCACCACATCACCATTGGATATTTCCACTTTGACGTCTCCGTTCAACCCGTCTATGCGGTCATTTCCCGCTGTATTTTCAAATTCCGCCGTAAGATACGCGCCGCCAATGGACATATCAAAATAGAGTTTGGAAGGCTCTCCTTCCGCTCCCTTCTCTTCTTTCAGCGGTTCTCCGTTGCATTTCATGCTATCGGCAACAAGCCGGCTTCCTGTCTCCGCTTTCACATAAACATATAATCTGGTCCCCCGTGCAACACCCTTGTTACCGTTCAACGTATTGGGATCCTTTAAATTCTCGTCCCTGACTTCCAGTGTCCCCTTTCCGGTTCCGGCGTATGTTATCGTATACTTATAGTAGTTCTTACCCGTATCTTCATCGTATGCTACGAACTTGATCTTTTTGCCAAACGTGTATTCTTCCGTCGTGGATCCTTTCAGTCCGCGCAGTGTCAGTGTGTCTATATTCGGAAAGACGCTGTCGCCGTAAACCACATCAAAGTTCTGCACCTCCACGGTGATCAGTCTGTTACAATCCGCAAACGCATAATTTGCGATCGTTCTGACCGTACCCGGAATGGACAGCGCGCTTAATTTGACACATCCCTTGAAGGCCGATTCTCCGATGGTATTGTTGCCGGTCTTAAACTGTACTCTGATCAGTTCATTACATCCTGCAAACGCGTTCTTGGAGATCACTTCCAGTTTACTGGACAATACAAGTTCCTTCAGGGCGTTACACTCCTGAAACGCACTTTCCCCGACCGTCTTGACCGTCTCGTTAAAATTTATCTCCTTGATGGCCTTACATTCAAAGAACGCAAAAGCTCCGATGGACTCCAGATTCCCCGGCACGACAAATCCTCTGTCCGAGTAGAAGTGTTCCAGCGCCCGGCACTGATAGAACGCCTGCTCCCCGATGGACACAAGCTCACTGTGTACGGCATCCTGCGCGTAGATCATAAATAACCGGTCGTTTCCATAGAAAGCCTTATTCCCGATAGAAACCAGCTTCTTCGGGACTGCCACCTTCAGAAGGCCGGTGCAGCGATAGAATGCGCTGTCCCCGATTCTCTGGACGTCTCCCGGGAGATAAATGCCCTGCAGCCGGTAACAGTTGTTAAAGGCATTGTCCTGAATGGAAGTTACGCCCGCCGGCAGTTTGACATAGGTGATATCGGCGTTGCCCTGGAATGCCGCGCCGATCGCTGTGATCCCTTTATTCTCCGGCAGAAAGACCACGTCGCTTACCGCACGGCCATCCGCATAGGTGATCTTTTCCAGAACGCCGTCTGTTATGGTAAGTTCGTACTCTTCGTTGGCATTATATGTGACCCGCATACCGGTGTCATCGGTAAACGTCATCATCCGCACTTCCTGCTGCGGTTTGTCGGAAACATCTCCGGCCTCTTCGTCGTCCGTTTCTATCGTATTATCGGATATGCCTGCGTCATCGCCGGCTTCTCCCGGATCTTCCGCTTCTACGGGATCGTTCTTATCTTCCTCAGACGGCGTGATCTCGTCTTTGTCAGGTTCTGTCTCTTCCGGCACTTCCGAGTCGTCTGTATCCTCGCTCGTACCGGGGTCCTCTTCCTCCGGCGCTTGATCCTCCGTCGGCTCCTGCTCCTCCAATCCTGTAGTATCTTCCTCGGTCGCATCAAGATCCGTCCCATCGCCGTTCTGATCTTCCGGCTCTTCGTCTTTATCGGATAGCCCCGTTTCCTGCTCACTGCCACTACTCTCTCCGCCATCCTCTACAACGGCTTCCTGTTCTGTCGTGGCAGGAAGCCCTGCGGCATCAGGAGCCGTCGCAAAAACCGTCATATCATTCATGCTGACAGAAATACTAAGCGCCAGCAACAATGCAAGTATCCTTCGTCTCTTCATCCTTATACCCGTACCTTTCTCTTCGCCTGCAGGTTCGCGGCTGTCAGACAAATCTTCCCCTTCTCTTACTGTATCCTGTTAAAATTCCCAAAAGCGTCCGCTGCACGCCATATCATTACAGCTACATCATAGACAGACATACCTGTCAAAAATACATTAGTAAGTATACCATTTCTAATTGTATGACACAAGTGTCTGTGCTACAAGATATAGTGTTTTAAGGAAAAATTAATTTTTGTAAAAAAGATTTTTCCACCACACCAATAGTTTCGCCCCTATCGTATAGGTGATCTTCTTCTCACCGCCATAATTTCCCAGCCCCCGTACCGTCACCGATGCCTTCCCCTTATTCTGGTTCTTCGCATAGGTAGTTTCGTCAATGTTATAGTCCGTCCCGTACTGCAAAGGTTCCAGGCTGCCATTTACGGTGAGCACAAGATCTTCCTCCGTCAGGGTCACTGCCTTTCCGTTGTTGTATTCTTTCGCCTGCACCTTCACCTTGGTCTTGGCGATATCAGCCTGCACGATACGGTAGACTGCTGAGATCTTTGCCGCACCGTCTCCGGCATAGAACCCCGTTCCATATGCCGTGACACGGATCTTCGTTCCTGCCTGCGGAATATCATCCGCTTCCACTGTCTCCCCCGCCTTCTTCAATATGACATCATTGTCATAATTATCCGCCGTACCATTTTCCACACTTTTCGTTGCTGTAGTGACATCTTTGACGCAGACGTATGCATCTTCGGCATAAGTATACGCAAGATTTCTGTCATAGTCTTTTCCCGCCGAAAGTTTTGCTCCGTTACAATCAGTCAGAACCACGGAACTCTTATAGGCATTTTTCTTATTCTTATAGACCACATCTTTGGCTGTCATAGTCAGTTTGCCGTTATCCTGTGCCAAACGTCCGTCGGTGATCCTGAAAAATCCGGTGATGCTGCCCTTATAATTCCCCTTACCGGTCACCGTGATCTTTGGCAGCTTTGTCTCGTCTGCGCCTTCCGCTCCTGTCGGTGTGACCGCCTTGTTGTTTGCATACTTAACCGTGAAGTCTTTGCCCTGTACCAGTTCAATGCCCTGAAACGTCAGGATCACCGCCGGTCTGCTCCCGCCTTTCATATAAGGCGTGGAGATCTGGGACAGATTGGAGATCTGCTGCAGGCGATCCGGCGCATCCTGGGTATAGTACTGCAGCGTAATAGCCGGGTTAATGCCCGTCTCATTGGAACCGAGCTGGCAGGCCGTGATCTTATAGGTCTTCTTGATCTGCCCGGTGTACTCATTGATGCCTTTGAACAGGATCGATGCCGTCCCCGCTTTGGAAATGTTGGAATAAGACACAACATAATCTCCCGTCACACCGCCGTCCGTACTCTCTGTCAGCACTCTGCCATCCAAGACCAGCCGACAGGCGCCGGGTGTCTGCTTGACGTCTTCTTCTCTGCCCGTATACTCTTTATTCTCCAAGCCTTCTACCGCGGCCCTGCCCAACGACGTCCCTACGATCTTATATGTGACGCTCCTGCTGCCGGCATAAGCGCTTCCCTCCACCGCCGTGATCGTGGCCGTAGCAGTGCCCACCGCAGTATTATCTGTGTAGGATACCGTATAGTCGCCGGTCATACCGCCGTCGGTACTTTCCACAAGCGGCTCCTTTCTGTAACTGACTTTCAGGCTCTCCGGCCGGATCCCAATCCCCTGCTCTTTATCAACCAGTGCATTGCTGTAAGTCTGCGCAGGGATCTTCTCTATCGTGACTTTACTAAGTAGAACCTTCCGGGTGATCGTCTCATAGACCGTTATGGTTCCGGTATAGCCGCCCTTCCCTGTGATCTTGATCGGATAAGTGCCGGCAGTCTGATACGCGCCTGTTCCCGTCTGCGGATAGGTGACTGTATAATCCGTATTTTTCTTAAGCTTCTTCCCGTCCCGGTATACCGTAGGAGAACTCTTGATGGTCCTGCCACTGTATGCCACCGTTATATGGTCGGCCGTTATGTCCGTATCCGTCAATGCTTTGGGCAGAATCCGGAATGAAACCGTTTCTGTTCCCTTGTAATTACCTTTGCCTTTTACAGTAATCTGCGGCATGGCCTGCCCGTCTATGCTGACCTTCTTGTTGTTCTTATAAGAAACCGTATAATCTCTTCCCTGTTCAAGCGCGATCAGTTCTCTACTTCCGTCCCCGTAGGATACACTGTCATATACCTGCACTTCAGGCTTCACAGCGCTTCCGGTATAAATCTGATCCCCCACAGGCAGCACATAGAATCCTTTACCCTGTTCCTCGTAATAAGGGTATACCACTGTCTCCTGCTGGTAAACAGCCGTAGTCCTGTCAAAACGGCTTCCTGTTCCGTTCTTCCCTGCATACCAGCCGATGAAAAGACTGCCCTCCGTCTCTTCCGCCTCAGGAAAGTCCTGCTCCGGCAATGCTGCTCCATAAAGTACCTGTTGCTTCTTCAGGATCGTTTCACCGTCCTTCTTCATGAAAGTGACACTACATTCTTCCACCAGGACAGTATGCTGTGCCGTATACCCCTGCTCGCATCCGGCCATCCTGGCTGTGATCACCGCTTTCCCCTTCGACAGCGCTTTTACGCTGCCATTCCTGACTGTGGCAACCTTATCATCCGAACTGCTCCAGGTGATCTGCGTGTCGGAAGTCGTATCCTTAGGCCAATACTCTGCCGCCAAATTAACGCCCTGGCCGGCAAGCAGTGTCGTCTGCCCGTCCGTATCTGTGTCTTTGGCATTGGGATTCGTCAAAGCTGCCTGATAGATCGGTGCGCTCACCCTGACCTGACAGGCGGCCGTCCTCACCGGACTGCTACCCGCTTTGGAAGCTTTGGCCGTGATCACCGCTTCCCCCTTGCCCACTGCAGTCACGACTGCCCGGGAGGAGTCTTCCGGGTCGGCGCTGACCTTTGCCACCTTAGTATTGGAGGAAGACCAGGTGATCGTCGTATCCGCTGTCGTATCCGGCGGGACGAAAGAAACCTGCACAGACGCCGTGTCCGTATTCTCCTTCTTCTCCGCCTCACTGAACCCTGTCTCATCCTCTACCACCGTATCAGGACGCCGCAGCGCTATCCCGGTCTTGTCCAATGTGATCTCCTGGAGCGAGATCACTACCTTAACCTTGCAGGATGTCTCCACATCCTGATAGGATGCCGTGACAACAGCCTCACCGGCCTTCGCCGACGATCCGTCCCCTGCGATCTTCACCAGACCTGCCTCCACTTTAACAAGCGCAGGATCGCTGCTCTTCCAGGATGCCTCGGCAGGATTCACCTCGATGCCGTCCACATACAGCTTCAACTGCTGCCCCTTCTCCAAATCGTCTTCCTTACTTCTGTCCAGTGTCAGACTCGTCTTATTTAAGCTCAGAGCCGGATAATACTTATCATCGGGCATATTCTGATAGACCGGAATCTTAAAGACAAAGGCAGAATTTAGGGAGCCCGCATTGGCATACATCCTCTTCGTACTGGAAGATTCGCTGGCCGGCGCCTGGATATTCTGCATATACTGGTGATTATAGATACCGTAAGGACTGTTCTTATCTACATTAAATTTCTCCAGGTAGATCGTATCCTGATATTTCAATATATAGTTGTTACCGATCGTGGCAGCGCCGCCCTCGAGAGATTTATAGCGGGTATTCCAGCCTTTCTCCTTCGCATACGTCAGCCCCTTTATAATCTTCTCCGTCGTAGAAGCGCCGTTGACACCCACATTGAAGAAATTGTAATACCCCTCATAGCCGGGATAGGTACCGGAAATCAGCCCGGAATTGCCCTGGCCCTGTTCCTGATATACCCGGGACGCCAGATGGATCGGGCTCAGTTTCCGGTTTTTACCAATCTCAAAAAATGCCTGCGCATAAGTACGCCGTGCGGAATCATCGGGCAGCACCCCTTTCATAAAAGTTCCGTTCAAAAAGGACTGTACCGCTGTCTGCGTATGATAGGAACCGTTAAAAGTCAGCTGTTCAAACTGAAATATGTAAGTTTCAGTCAGAAAATTACGTGGATCCATATGATAGGCGACCGCTGGCTTTGTAGCATAATACCATCCACTCTCGCTCGGACACGGAGCACCAACCCAGCCTTTAGAGGCATTAGCTGTCAGGTTCTGGATCAGGCTCTTATCTCCCATCTCCTTCGACACTGCCGTATTAAAATCAAGCCCTGTATTCATAGGCACGAACGTCCAGTTCGGATGTGCATTCTTCAAACTCCTGAGCGCACTCTGATAAGCCCCCGGAAATGCCGTGATATCCGAAGTGTCTAT
>CAMWLJ010000126.1 GCA_947175055.1 uncultured Lachnospiraceae bacterium
AAGGATGAATAAATTCTCTGATGAGCAACTTATGATCGCGATCATGAGCATGGCAGTTGAGGCTGATAACAGTCCCCGCTGTCATGCTGTTTTAAGCAGGCTAAAGATTATTTTCGCGATACAGCTGCTCTCTGTATTCCGGATTGGAAAGGGCACGCTGCATATCTTCGGTCCTGTCGGCATGCAAAAGCGCCTGTATTAATCGGGACAGCCGTTCTTCGCCTTCTTTCAGGCCGATCTTATGCCATTCTTCTCGTTCACTCTTCATATGTTTTTCTTCATTGTATTCAAAGATGCTCATAGCGATCGCCTCCGCACGATTCCTGGACAGAAAGTCTGCAAGGATACCGTTATCGATACAGTGTGTGACTGCACATTCCACGGCATCCGCAAAGGGCATGCTCTTTGCAAAGATTCTGACTTGTTCTACATACTGCGCATATTCTTTTAACAGATGGCATGTGTCCAAAAGTTCTGTATTGTGTCCGAGATTGATATTATAGATTGATACGATCAGTTCCAGCTGCGGCTGCTCGCAATCCGTTTCAAAGGCGTCTGACAGTTTTAGGATCTGCAGTTCCGGTTGGAAATCTACGCCATTATAAAAGACGATAAATTTTGGCGCTGGAATCTTGACCAGTGATGTGCCATACAGGTTTTTGTCTTTAGTCCGTCCTTGCAGCACTTTGGTAACATAGATCAGATCGCGCAGCGG
Source organism: uncultured Lachnospiraceae bacterium (assembly GCA_947175055.1). Classification (GTDB taxonomy): domain Bacteria; phylum Bacillota; class Clostridia; order Lachnospirales; family Lachnospiraceae; genus UBA3282. The sequence goes on from CAMWLJ010000126.1 coordinate 716, forward strand.
CATATTGGGATTGGCAGTGGACTGGTGTTCGTAGATCAGCAGCCTGGAATCAAAGACAAAAGAAACATCGTTCTTATAATTCATATAAACGGCATTTTCTAAAGTCGTGATTTCCAGATTGTCCGTATCTGCGTAGGTGGTCTTATTGAGCGCGTTATACAGGCTCAGCAGATTTTCCTTTTCCCGAAACAGCATACGGAATACAGTGTCTTTGTGGTTGCGCTGTACGTTACCTTTATTCGTTGAGTATCCTCCCTGATCATGGATGACAGCTTTTCCGTATCTGCAAAAGACTTTGCGGCAGGAAGAGGCTGTTCTGGCAGGAGGACTGTTTCAGTATCTCCTGCTTTGATATAGTGTTGATTGGATGCAAAGCATGGATTTCCTGAAACTTAGAATATAGAGAGTACCTGATCTGTATATAGAGAAAATATGCTTTTTATCAGCATACCATAGGGTTAACGGAATTGTAAATAAATTCTTTGTTAAAATTTTGAGAACTGTCCCGGGGAAGTATTTCTGTAAGTTTCCTGAAAGGTTATTCTAAGCATATCCCAGGTTATTTTGTGATGAGATAGAAAATGACAAAACAGGTTGATAACATGAAGAAATGCACTAAAACTATACTATAATAGGAGAGTTCTACCGAGGCGGATTTCATAATTGAAATTGCACATGGGAGTGGGTATTTGCTATACTATAATCCGGTAGAAAAGCGCCGGGCTGTTTTCCTGCTCTGTGATAGTGATATCTGTTCATGACAACAGTAATGCAAAGGACGACCAGCAGGAAATGAGGGAGACGACAGAAAGGCTTCGGAATAGAAAAAATAACAAAGAAAAAGGAAGAGTGTAATGGACATCCTAAACAGCATAACGATACGTCATGTAAAGAAATATTACGGCAGCGGCGGCAGTCAGGTCAAGGCACTGGATGGTGTGGATCTGTCGGTTGCGCAGGGGGAGTTCGTCGCCATTGTGGGGGCGTCGGGCAGCGGTAAGACGACGCTTCTGAATATGATGGGCGGTCTGGATGCGCCTACGGAGGGCGAGGTGATCGTGGACGGTGTGAATCTGGGCGGTTTGCGGGAGGAACAGCGGGCGGTATTTCGCCGGAAGAAGGTAGGTTTTATTTTCCAGAATTATAATCTGGTCCCCACGCTCACGGTGGAAGAGAATATCCTGTTTCCGCTGGATCTGGACGGTTCTGCTCCTGATTTTAAGTTTCTGGAGGAGATGACGGAGCTTCTGGGGCTTAGAGATAAGCTGCAGGTTTATCCGGGGGCGCTGTCCGGGGGACAGCAGCAGCGGGCTGCCATTGCCCGGGCGCTGATGGCGAAGCCTGCCATTATTCTGGCGGATGAGCCTACGGGCAATCTGGATTCGCAGAACGGGCAGAATGTGGCGGGGCTTTTGAAGATGACGGCGCAGCTCACCCACCGGACGCTGGTGCTTGTCACGCACAACCTGGAGCTGGCGCAGCTTGCGGACCGGGTGGTGCAGATGAAGGACGGACGGATCGTAAGTCAGTAAGGCGGCTTCGATGGACTGGATAAAGTAATCCAGAGGGGAAGACAGGCGCAAAAAGCAGCGCAGAAATGGAGTAAATCATGCTGCAGAATAATAATCTGAAAATCTGCCGCAGGCTGGTGTGGCGGGATATCAAATTTCATAAGGGACGGAGCATTTTTCTGGTGACGGCGGTGGCGCTGGTGTGCATGCTGTACACCTTTTCCTTTTCGCTGGGCGGGATGATCCGGGACGGTTATCTGTATACTTACAGGATGATGTATGGCTCCAACAGCCATATTCTGTTCTTTGATATGAGTAAAACGCAGGCTAAGACGCTGTGTAAGCTGAGCGGGATCCGGGAGGCGGTTACGCTGTCGGCAGTGGGGACGCTCAGCGACGATATGATGGAATACCGCAGTGTGAAGCTGGCGGCGGTTTCAGAAGGGTGGGCGAAGGCCACGGAATCGGTGCCGTTTGTGGGGCGGATGCCGGAACAGAAGTGGGAGATCGCGTTGGATGAGCTTACCATGAATTCGCTGGCCATTCCTCATGAGATCGGGACGGAGGTGGTGCTTCGCTGGAAGCCGGCGGACGGCGGGGCAGAGCGGACAGACCGGTTTCGTCTGTGCGGATGGTGGGAAAGTCTGATGGGGCAGACGGAAACCTGTGCGTGGATCACGGAGGAGACGGCGCAGGCGCTGTGTCCCGATGCGCCTGTGCGGACAGCGCTTGGCGTGACGCTGTACCGGCCGGGAAATCTGGAGGAACAGGCACAGGATATGCTTGATCGTGTGGGACTGCAGACGGTCTCCTATACGACCAATCTGGCCTATAACGAGACCAAACGGGAATTCGCGGACAGTGAGGCGATGGGTTTTTACCAGATGAATCTGATCGTGGTGCTGTGCGGCGTGTTGATGATCTACAATATCGTGCGTATTTCTGCGGGACAGAATATCCGTTTCTATGGAAGAGTCAAAAGTCTGGGTATGTCGCCGCGGCAGATCCGGGTGCTGGCCGTGGAACAGGCGGCCTTCTATTTCGTGTCCGCGGTAGTGCCGGGGTGGGGGCTGGGCCTTTTGCTGCATGTGGCGGTGGCTCCCTATGTGGTGATCGGGATGGAGCAGAACCCGGCGATCCGGTTTTTCCGCCTCTGGCCTCTGGCGGCGGGGGCGCTTTTTACCTGGCTGACTACGCTGGCAGCCTGTGTGCTGCCGCTTCGGCGGGTGAGGATGTGCAGCCCTGCCTCGGCGATGCGGTTTGTGGAAGGCAGGCCGGGAAAGAAGGACTACAGGGGGAGAAGGCGCCGCACCACCGTCTGGCGGATGGCGGTTTCCGGCCTGACACGGCAGAAAGGGCAGTCGCTGCTGACAGTCTTTTCGCTGCTGTTGTCCTTATGTATCCTGTGCGGTATCTGGACGCAGCAGGCCAGCTATGATGAGGATAAGTATGTGGACGGGCTGTCCCTGAGCGATTACCGGCTGGAGGACGCATCTGCCACATCGACTCTGCAGCGTTACAATCCCGCAAGCCGGAGCATTACGGCACAACTTCTGCAGGCACTCACGGAGCATCCTGCCGTGACGGATCTGGGGACGGTGAGTTCCGTGGAGGTGCCTCTGTATGCGGATGAAGCGATGCGTGCACCGATCGTGGATTCGTTTGAGAAAGAGGATGAAAACGGCGTGCCGGGAAAGGCGGTCATGGCGGGGAATCCGGACTGGATGGCCGGTTACGAGAAGCTGCGGGAGAGCGGGGAATATATCGGCGTCGTGATGGGGGTGGAAGGACTGATGCTGGACAATGCGATGGCGCAGGGCATTATCATGGAAGGGACATTTGTACCGGAGAAATTTGCCACGGGTGACTATGTCCTTGCCGCGGGTGCGGATTCCCCCGATATCAGGACGACGCCGCCTGTGGGAAGCAAGGTAGAGCTGGGCGGCAGGGAGTTTGAGATCATGGCGGCGCTTCCTTACGAGAGCACAATGGTTTCCGGAGCGGACAGTAGACAGGCGCAGTTTAATGTGACCTATTATATGCCGATGGAGACATTCGATACCCTTTTCCCGGGACATGGCATCCGCAATGTGGCGGTGGATATCGACCGTGAACAGCAGGCGGCATTCGAGGCGTTTCTGGAGCAGCTGCTGGAGGGGACGGGAGTCACGGTGACATCCTTTACCACCTATCAGTGGAATTTTCATAATGCTGTCTTTCACCGGTATATGATCCCGTTTTTTGTGGGGAGCGTGATGCTGATGATCGGTATCCTGAATTTCTGTAACGCTCTTGTGAGCAGGATGCTGGTGCGCAGAAAAGAGTTTGCAGTCTACGAGAGTCTGGGCATGACCGGCAGACAGCTTCGCAACATGCTGCTGTGGGAGGGGCTGCTCTACTATGGGATAATGCTGTTGATCCTTTTGCCCGTCACGGCGGCGGTCACATGGATCTGGGGCCGGTGGTGGCTGGCCAACACCAATACATGGTGCATCACATGGCGGTTTTCGCTGCTGCCGCTCTGGCTGGTGCTGCCGGTTCTGTTTGCGGCGGCGGTGGCAGTTCCGCTTTGCTGCCTGAAAATGCTGCGGCAGGAGAGTGTTACATTGAGGCTGCGGGTAGTGGATTGATTCCCGCGATTGTTACAAAACTGTACCATTTCTGTACCTGAGCTGTAACTTTAGACTGCTACAATTCTCTTAACGAAACAGTTCATAGGGCCATCGGCATATGGACGGGATCTGACAAGGAGGATTACAACATGGAAGCAATCGTAAAGGCAGCAGGATTAAAAAAATATTATGGAAAAGGCGAAGCGTTGGTGAAGGCACTGGACGGTGTGGATCTGGAGATTGAGCGGGGGAAGTTTACCGCCATCATCGGAACAAGCGGCAGTGGGAAATCAACGCTTCTTAATATGCTGGGCGGGCTGGATGTGCCGAGCGAAGGGAGTGTGAAGATCGGGAAGCAGGAGCTGTCGAAGCTGACCAGCGAACAGGCGACGATCTTCCGCCGCAAACAGATCGGCTTTATTTTTCAGAATTACAATCTGATACCGGTGCTGACGGTCTGGGAAAATATCATTTTCCCGATCACCCTGGACGGTCGGAAACCGGATCAGAAATTTATCATGGAAATCGTGCAGCTTCTGGGGCTGGAGAGCAAGCTGGACAGTCTGCCGAACAACCTTTCCGGCGGACAGCAACAGAGGGTGGCCATCGCCCGGGCGCTTGCCTCCAAGCCGTCTATCATCCTGGCAGACGAACTTACGGGGAATCTGGATTCCAGAACGAGCGACGACGTGATCGGCCTGTTGAAAGTGACCAGTGAACAGTTCCGTCAGACCATCGTGATGATCACCCACAATCCGGACATTGCGGTGCAGGCGGACAGAGTGATCCGGATTGAGGATGGGAAGATCGTGACAGGGAAGGAGGAGGCGAGATGAATTTCAGACCGATTTCCGTTTTGAACAGGAGAACTTTCCGCCAGAACAAAGGGCGCAATCTGGTGGCGGCGCTGGCCATCGTTCTGACGACGCTGATGTTTACCACACTCTTTGTGCTGAGCCAGAGCATGAGCAGGAATATAATCGAGATGACTTTCCGGCAGACGGGATATGATGGGCAGGCTTCTTTTAAGAGCATTACCGAGGAGCAGGCAGCGAAGATCGCGGCTCATCCCGACGTAGCCGAGACAGGCTACAGTATGGTTGTAGGGATTGGACAGGGAAAAGAGCTGTCGGGGCGGCAGGTGGAGATACGTTTTGCGGATGAGAGCTATGCGGAACATTCTTTTGCAAAGCCCGTTACGGGCAGAATGCCGCAGGCAGCGGACGAGATCGCGCTGGATAATATCGTGCTGGATAAGCTTGGCATCCCTCATGAGCTGGGGCAGCGGGTGACTCTGGAGTGGATCGCGGATTTTCAGGAAGAAGAGAACAGGGTGTCGGAATTCACGTTGTGCGGATTCTGGGAAGGAAACGAATCTTCCTATGCGAGTATGGCCTGGGTGAGCAGGGAGTTTGCGGAGGATGTGACGGCGCAGCTG
>CAMWLJ010000127.1 GCA_947175055.1 uncultured Lachnospiraceae bacterium
GCACGGTGGTGTGAGAGGTCGGCTAATCAATTAATGGTTAGCCTCCTACTCGATTTGTGTCACAGGCAAGTACGCTTCAGAATGGAGGAGAAGTATGGATGATTTTAAAGTGATCGACAATTACCTTATGATAAGACTTCCCGATGAAATAGATCATCACAAATCGGTTGACATAAGTACGAAAGCGGATCGTTATATTATGACGAAAAAGGTAGGAAATATTGTGTTTGACTTTGAGCGGACAACCTTTATGGACAGCTCAGGAATCGGTATTATATTGGGGCGTTATAAGAAGATCGCCTGTTTTGGAGGTAAGGTCTATGCGATCAACACGGATAACAGGATCAGGCGGATATTGTTATTGTCGGGATTACAGGATATCGTGGAGATCATTGCAAAAGGGTAAATGGGAATGGAGGAAAGGTTGAATAAATTCTCTGATGAGCAATTTAGTTCAACAAACTGAACAAGTTCAGTTAGAATTTGTGCCGAAGCGTCACAAATTCTGTTGATCGCAGAGCAAAATTGGAGTATTCCTTCGGAAAACTCCTAAATTCTGCTCGCGTCCTCAGCGCAAAGCGCTTCGGAATGGAGGAAAAGATGATAGAGGTTGTGGAAAAGAGAAACAATAATAAAGTGACAAATAGGATTCACTTGGAATTTGCGGCATTGTCGGATAATGAGTCTTTTGCAAGGATGGCGGTTGCAGCGTTTATCACACCGCTAAATCCGACGCTGGAGGAAATGTCGGACGTGAAGACGGCAATCTCCGAAGCAGTGACGAATGCGGTTCTTCACGGATATGAAAGCCGTAACAGTATGGAAGACAGGATATATATGGACTGTATGCTGCGGGGAGATGTGTTGGAGGTAGAGATAGGCGACAGAGGCATCGGGATCGAGGATGTAGGGATGGCAATGGAGCCGCTATATACTTCCAAGCCGGAGCAGGATCGTTCAGGGATGGGATTTGCCTTTATGGAGGCCTTTATGGACGATCTGGAGGTGGAATCAGAGGTTGGATGCGGAACCGTTGTCAGGATGTGTAAAAAGATTGGCACCAGTTCATGGATTGCCATTGAGGAATAGCCGATGGAAGAGACTGCCGTATTAATCGAACGATCACAGGCAGGAGATAAAGGGGCGAGAGAGACACTGATAGAGGAGAACTTGGGACTGGTCCGTCATATCGTGAAACGCTTTGCTGGACGGGGATATGATATGGAGGACTTGTTCCAGATAGGATGTATCGGATTGATGAAGGCGATAGACAAGTTTGATCTGAGCTATGAAGTGCGGTTTTCCACATATGCGGTTCCAATGATCCAGGGGGAGATCAAGCGTTTCCTGAGGGATGACGGTATGGTGAAGGTCAGCAGGACACTGAAGGAAAACGGCTGGAAGATCAGACAGGCGGCCGAGCGAATCTTGAAGGAATATGGAAGAGAGGCAACGCTTAAGGAACTGTCGGAGGCGACCGGGTTGAGCAAAGAGGATATCGTAATGGCGCTGGATGCCAACGTGGAGGTGGAATCCATCTATAAATCCGTGTATCAGTCAGACGGAAATGAGATCTATCTGGTCGATCAGGTAGTCGGAGGAGTTGGCGGCGCAGGATATTCCAGTGTGGGACAGACAATCGTAAATACGGGAGGTATCTGTGAAGACACGGAAAAAGAACAGGTTCTGAATCATATGCTGTTAGAACAGCTTCTGGGAGGTTTGGAGGATAAGGAAAGAGAATTGATCAGTATGCGGTATTTTCAGAATAAGACACAGGTGGAAGTGGCGAAATATATGGGAATCAGCCAGGTGCAGGTGAGCCGGATGGAGAAACGTATCCTGTTGCGGATGAGACAGGAAGTGTGATAGAATAGCAACAGCATATTGCGGAGCGAAATTTGCATGAAAATTTGTGTCAGGAAAGAAATGGAGGTGCAAGATTGAATACATTTCAGTACATCGTGGTCAGTATTGACGGAGATTACGCGAACCTGCGGCGGATCGATGTGGAGAGTGAAGAGACGAAGCTGGTTGCCAGAGCGCTGCTTCCACCGGAGATCATGGAGGGAACAAAACTATCGTATGAGATGATGCAGTATGAGATCATGGAGGATGCATGACGGATAACGGGGATATTTCCCGATCGGAGAATTTATTCAATCTTGTCACCGCTTACGGTCTTTTGCATAGTCTATAGTAAATGTGCAAACAGGACTTGGGGAGAAGTATGAAGAAATTATTCTGTCTGTTCCTCACGATCATTATGATCATGGGATCCCTCTGCGGCTGTGGGACGCAGGAAGATGGGAGTGCCAAAGGCGGCAAAGGGGATAACGTGCCCGTTGTGCTTAATGAGGTGGCTCATTCCATTTTCTATGCGCCCATGTATGTGGCGATAGAGGAGGGGTATTTTGCCAAAGAGGGGATCGATCTGACGCTGGTCACGGGTTTCGGAGCCGATAAGACGATGACGGCTCTGCTGACAGGCGAAGCAGATATCGGTTTCATGGGTAGCGAGAGTACGATCTATACTTACAAGGAAGGCGCAGCCGATCATGCGGTCAATTTCGCGCAGCTGACCCAGCGTGCCGGTAACTTTCTGGTATCCAGAGAACCTATTGACGATTTCGGCTGGGATATGCTGAAGGGTAAGAATGTGCTGGGAGGAAGAGCAGGCGGTATGCCGGAAATGGTATTCGAGTATATCTTGAAGAAAAACGGCATCGACCCGGCGGCAGATCTGGCGATCGACCAGAGCATCGATTTCGGTTCCACAGCAGCGGCTTTTTCGGGAGGCCAGGCTGATTTTACCGTCGAATTTGAGCCGCACGCGACTTCCTTGGAGGCGAAAGGTGACGGCTATGTTGTGGCGTCTTTAGGAAAAGACTCGGGTTATGTGCCATACACGGCATTCTCTGCAAAGAAGAGCTATATCGAGCAGAATCCGGACATCATTCAGTCGTTCACCAATGCTTTGCAGAAAGGTATGGATTATGTACAGTCTCATTCTCCGGAAGAGATAGCCAAAGTGATAGCGCCGCAGTTTGAGGAGACCGATCTGGCGACCATCACCACGATCGTGGAGCGTTATGCGACGCAGGACACATGGAAAAGCGACCTGATCTTTGAGGAGGACAGTTTCACCCTCCTGCAGAACATTCTGGAAGAGGCCGGAGAACTGGATGGGCGTGTACCTTATGCCGACCTGGTAGACACGACTTATGCGCAGAAAGCGGCAGGAAAGTCCAAGTGACAGATCAGTATAATGCTTCCGGCGTCAGGTATTATGTTTGATATGGGGCAGATTCCAGTGGAAATAGGCGGCCAGAAACCTGATCAGTATCACAAGCAGGGAAGCTATGACCATGGAAGGAGTCTGCCCGAATGACCGGTAGATCCATACACAGCATAAAGCGCCCACGACGGAGGCGCAGGCATAGATATGCTTGACGAAGATATAGGGCGGTACACCGGCCATGATATCCCGCAGAAGCCCGCCGCCCACACCCGTCAGGGTGCCCAGAAAGACCAGCAGGAATGTATTGTCGGGATAGCCGTTCTGAATACCGGTCAAAACACCCATTACGGTGAAGATGCCCAGTCCGGCGGAATCCATGACAAACATTGCCCGGTCATACAGTATGCCGGGTTTGCCTTGCAGGAGATTGTGTTTAAAGTACAGGACGAGGAAGACCAGCAGAGCGGTGGCGACAGCGACCAGGACGTAGACCGGTCTTACCAGGGCGCCCGGTATGTTCCCGAGGATCATGTCCCTGGTCATCCCACCGCCCACCGCGGTGACTACGCCTAATACACACACGCCGAACACATCCATTCCCCGATCGATGCCGACCATCGCACCGGATGCCGCGAATGCAATAGTGCCGATGATTTCCATGTAAAATACAATGTCAAAGATCTGTTCCGGCGCCATTTTTCCCCTCCGCCTTATTTCTTTGCTTCTTTTCCACGCTGCCGGATGCATCCTTCCGCATTCCGTCTATCATTTTCTCGATCAGCAGCTTCTTTACATAGACATCAAAACTTAACATACAGATGAAAGCGAATGTCTGCAGGAAGTCCTGATCTTTTTGCGGAGCATCCTGAAAAGTCTGTTCCGATCTTCTGAACTTCTCCATAATATCGGTCTTCATGATCGCGATCTGTTCCTTCTCCAGACCAAAAGCCTCTTCATAGATATTCTCCAGGGCATAGCCGTCACTTGCATCAAAGAACTTAGAGGTGATGGGATGCAGCAGCTGTTGTATGTCGTTGATAGAGAGGATGCCTTTATAATAATAAATGAAGATAAGAAGCATCACATGTTCTTTGGAATATTTCTTCCTGGTAGGAGGCGGCAGCAGATTATTCTTCGCGTAATTATTGATCATTGTTTTAGTCAGGATCTTATCCTCATCAGGATTCCTTGTCGAGTGTTTCAGATGGGACTCCATAAAGGTGGTGACCTGATCCATATACAGATCGATATTAGGAATATCATTGGCTCCGATATACTCGATCCGATCGAGACTTTCCAGTATACTGTTCAACAGATCTTCGGTGTTGATCGTCATATTAATCCCCCAGTCTTGTTCAATCTGTGAATTTGGGTGTAAGCACAGAGTAGTATCTTCCTGTCTTATTTCTCACGATTTTATTGCATATGTTTCATTATATAGTTTTTGTTACTACATGACAAGTGTTTTGTCGTGATCGATATCAATGACGGACTTTGACATCATGGTGCTGCCTATACGCGGCGGCGTTGACAAGCCCTTATCCCTGCCATAAAATAGAGAAAGACTGTCAAAGGAGCGGATAAATTATGAAAGAATATCGAAATTATATTTTTGATCTTTATGGAACGCTTGTAGATATCGATGTGGACGAGACGGATAAGAGGCTGTGGGAGCACATGCGTCAATTCTATGGCTATTATGGCGCGCTGTATGAGGTGGAAGAACTGCACCGCGCATATTTGGAGTCAGTACGTGATAGGAACGAGCGGTTAGAGAAGGAATATGCAAAGAAGTACCGCCACGAAAGTCATCCGGAGATATTGTATGAAGAGGTGTTTGGCGGTCTGTATGAGGACAAGGGAATTGTGCCGGAACGGCAGCTCATCCTGTATACCGCGCAGATGTTCCGGGCCTGTTCGGTGAGATCGATCCGATTGTATGCGCATGCCAAAGAACTGCTGGAAGCGTTGAGAGCAGCCGGGAAGAAAGTATATCTGCTCTCCAACGCGCAGCGTATCTTTACGGAATATGAGATGCGTTATCTGGGTATCTATGACCTTTTTGACGGCATTCAGATCTCTTCCGACCATGGCTGTAAGAAGCCGGATGAAAGGTTCTTCCGGATCTTGTTGGAGCGCCATGCACTGCAGCCGGAAGAATCTTTGATGATCGGTAATAACAGGTATGATGATATCATGGGCGCCTCCGGTGTCGGGATGGACAGCTTCTACATCCATTCTGCGCTTTCTCCCAGAGGGCCGGAGGAACCTTTGCCGCAGGATATCCCTGCTAAATATGTCATGACGAGAATGAACTTACGACAGCTTCAGAAAAAGTTGCTGCCGTAAGTTCATTCAAGTAGCGTTCTTTATTGCGCAGGGGTCTGTTCGGGTGGTTGTTGAGCCTGCTGTTCCTGTGCCGCCTGTTGAGCAGCCTGCTGTGCCGCAAGAGCTCTCTGTTCCATCTCGGCCCGCTGCCCATTGACGATGGCTTCCCAATCCGGATTGGCAAAGAATTCCGGACTGTGCGGACACATGTTCATTGGTGTGGACGGCTGCTGCACGGCTGTACCGTCTTCTCCTGCGGGCTGTTCGGGCTGCGGCTGTGGTGCAGGCTGTCCGGAGGCGGCTGCAGAGCCGCTCTGCAGAGAGATATCTTCAATCGGGGTCAGTTCCAGCACGCTCTCTACCTTGAAAGGACAGCCCTCATAGGCGGGGAGATTGCAGTATTGGCAGACCTGACCGGCATAATGTACGTCGCATGTCGCGGTAGGCACAGTGCCCTCCGCAAAGTATTCCGTGCGCATGGTACCGGAGCAGAGACCGTCGATCGGCAGTTTTCCGGAGCGGGCGCATACGGTAGCGGTGACGATGCCGGAAGGCACCGGGAAGGATTCACTCGGCAGCCCCTCGTGGATCTGTGACATGACTGCCCGCCATAATTTCTTCGCCAGATTCTTCTCGTCACCGGATAATTTGACGTTGTTGTCGAATCCTG
>CAMWLJ010000128.1 GCA_947175055.1 uncultured Lachnospiraceae bacterium
GGCGATCATGAGAAAGGGGTAGCGAATCCTGATACGACCCAGACTTCGTTTGCGATCATGGGCGGGCAGGGTGCGCTCAGCCCCGGCTACACCGATAACGTGGTGCTTAAGGATCTGCAGACGGATACGGGTATTTTGATCGACTGGACGACCATGAGCGAGTCACTGGCGGAACAGGTCAATATCCGGATCGCCGGGGAAGAGCTGCCGGACGCATTTATAGGAGTGGGATTCAGTAACTATGATATCTCACGCTATGGGGACGACGGTACCTTTATTGATCTGACGCCTTATCTGACGGAAGAATATATGCCGAACTTAAGTAAAATCCTGGAGGAAAACCCGGATATCCGCAGCGCCATCACCATGGACGACGGTTATATTTACGGTCTTCCGGCGGGTGAACGTATGGGAACGGCAGGCATTGGTGCGGCGGAGGACTACAGCATCTATTCCGTGCCGCAGTTTTCCATGATCAACAAGGCGTGGCTGGACGAACTGGGGCTTTCGGTACCCACGACACTGGATGAACTGCATACTGCGCTCAAAGCCTTCAAGGACAATGACATGAGTGCGAAATATTACGGAAACGCGGCGGGCAGCACCATTCCCATGAGTACCGGGTTTGATGAGTGGTGCTGGGGACAAAATATCTTCTATGCCGGTTTCGGGTTCACCAACTGGCCCAATGATGTCTGCAAGGATCTGGTGCTGCGCGACGACGGTACGGTTGACTTTATCTGCGTGTCGGATGCTTATAGGGAGGCGGTCACCTACTTCCATGACTGGTATGCGGAGGGACTGATGGATCCGGAGATGTTCAGCCAGACGGATTCCCAGCTGATCTCGAAATGCTCGCAGGGTTATGTGGGTGTTGCCACCTGGTGGTACATAGAAGAGGTGATGGGCGATTATGCCGGAGATTACGTGTTCTTGCCTGTTTTGGACGGTCCGGACGGCACCCATAATGTGACGGTCCGCACCGGAGGCGGTATCAACAGCGGGAACCTGAACATCACGAAGGCCTGCAAGAGTCCGGCGAACCTGCTGAAATTCTTTGACAGGTGGTATGACCCGGAGATCGTTATGCAGCTGCAGTATGGACCGATCGGTGTCTATTTTACCGGTCAGGATGAGAATGGTGTATGGCAGAGTATATCGGACGAGGAAAGCCGTGAGAAATATGGCAAGGGTTCCGGTGAGTTGAAAGGGGAATATGAGGTATTTGGACCGAAGCTGATCTTAAGTGATTACTATCAGACGACTTTCAGGATGGAGGACAGAGCCATCGAACGCCTGACGGATCTGTATGATTATTGGATGCCTTATGTGGATTCTACAGCGACTTATCCTGTGGATTGTGTCTATACCAGCAGAGAGCTTGACGATATCGACTGGTATAAGGCGAGCTTCGAGAGCGCGGTAGCGGAGCAGGAGGGGCTTTGGCTGAAAAACGGCGGTCCCACTGATGAAGAGTGGGAAAGCTATATCAGACATCTGCGGGATAAATGCGGGATGGATAAGCTGCTGAAGGTCTATCAGGCGGCCTACGACAGATATGCGGGCGTGGAAAATGCCGAATAGATCAACGTGAATAAGAGAAGGAGAATTTGAGTATGACAAGCCAGGTTTTACGGGATGCAAGAAGGTATGAGGAGGAGAAGGAGAGGAAGATCGCGGCGGAACCGCGGCCGGATTTTCATTTGTCCGCGCGGGTGGGATGGATGAACGACCCCAACGGTTTTTCGTATTACAAAGGGGAATATCATATGTTCTATCAGTATCATCCGTTCAGTCCTTATTGGGGTCCCATGCACTGGGGCCATGCAGTGAGCAAGGATCTGCTGCACTGGAAACAGCTGCCGGCGGCAATGGCGCCGGATACGGATTATGACAGGGACGGTTGTTTTTCGGGCAGCGGGATCGTGCTGCCCGACGGCAGGCATCTGCTGATGTATACAGGTGTGATCAAGGAGAATCAGCCGGATGGGAGCAACAGGGAAGTGCAGACACAGTGTATCGCGGTGGGAGACGGCTTGGATTATGAGAAATATGCGGGCAATCCGGTGCTGGACGGTAAGCAGCTTCCCGAGAACGGCAGTCGGTTTGACTTCCGTGATCCCAAGATATGGCGGAAACCGGACGGTACATACCGATGTGTGGCGGGCAACTGTACACCGGAGCATGACGGGCAGATCCTTCTCTACAGCAGCCCGGACGGATTTACATGGAAATTTGAAAGGATTCTGGCCGCCAACAAAGGACGCTTCGGTATGATGTGGGAATGTCCGGATTTCTTTCAGCTGGACGGTAAGGCGGTGCTGATCACCAGTCCTCAGGATATGATGCCCCAGGGATTTGAGTATCATAACGGGAACGGTACATTATGTCTGCTCGGCACTTTTGATGAGGAGACGGAGGAATTCCATGAGGAGACGGATCAGGCCATCGATTATGGGATTGACTTCTATGCGCCTCAGACGGTGGTGACGCCGGATGGCCGGCGGATCATGATCGGTTGGATGCAGAACTGGGATACCTGTAACCTGCACGCGCCGAGTCGCCCGTGGTTTGGGCAAATGAGCCTGCCAAGAGAGCTGTCCATTCAAAATGGCCGCCTGTATCAGCAGCCGATCCGGGAGATAGAGGAGATGCGGGGGCAAAAAGTCTGCCATGAGAACGTGACCTTTACGGATATCATCCGGTTGGATGGGGTAAGGGGCCGCAAGATCGATATGGAGCTGCAGATCCGTCCGGCGGATGCGGAGAATATTTACCGGAAGTTCGCGGTGCGGTTCGCCCAGGATGACACCTATCAGACCTCTGTCAGCTTCAGACCCTATGAGTCTATCCTCAAGATCGACCGTAAACATTCCGGTTCCAGGCGAGCTATCATTCATCAGCGACGCTGTCTGGTGAATAACAGCGACAGTCGGAAGGGAATCATTAAGATCCGGCTCATTCTGGATCGCTTTAGTGCGGAAGTGTTCGTCAATGACGGAGAGTATGCGCTTTCGGCAACTCTCTATACGGATGCTGCCGTGGACGGTATTTCTTTCTTTGCAGATGGTCAAGTGACGATGGATGTGGTACACTATTCGTTGGGGGATGTGTAGATCTGCCTTGCAGATCGTTCATCACACACATCTGAGACTTTGCGGAATCGGCTTGTGAAAGGAAGGAGTAGACAGAGGATGAAGAACTATGATGTGATCGCATTGGGGGAACTGTTGATCGATATGACAGATAATGGGATGTCTGGACAGGGCAACACGCTTTTTGAGGCCAATCCGGGCGGCGCCCCCTGTAATGTGCTGGCTATGCTGACGAAGCTGGGCCATAAGACGGGATTTATCGGCAAGGTGGGGGAAGACCTGTTTGGCCGGAAGCTGAAAGCTGTATTGGAAGAGGTGGGTATAGATACTGTCAACCTGTGCGTGGACAAGGATGCCAGAACGACGCTGGCGTTTGTGGAGACGAAGGCGGATGGCGACAGGGATTTCTCTTTCTACCGGAATCCAGGGGCGGATATGCTGCTTCGGAAAGAAGATATCCGGACGGAATTGCTTGCACAGACGAAGCTGTTTCATTTCGGAACGTTGTCCATGACCCATGATGAGGTGCGGGAGGCTACGAAGTTTGCCGTTGCATATGCGAAGGAACAGGGGGCGGTGATCTCTTTTGACCCGAATATCAGGGAGCCGCTTTGGGAATCCATGGATCTGGCCAGAGAACAGGTGGAGTACGGCCTTGGCATGTGCGATATTCTTAAGATCTCCGACAACGAGATCGTATGGCTGACCGGGGAAGAAGATTACAGTGCAGGTGTTCGGAAGATCAGGGAGCGCTATGATATCCCGCTGATCCTTGTCTCCATGGGGAAAGAAGGAAGCCGGGCTTATTATAAGGATACTATGGTTGAGAAAGCTGCATTCGTACAGAAGGATACCATTGAGACCACGGGTGCGGGAGATACTTTTATGGCCTGTGTGCTTCATAAGGTACTACAGGTGGGACTGGATGCCTTTACAGAGGAACAGCTGGCAGAGATGCTGACCTTTGCCAATGCGGCGGCATCCCTGATCACTACCAGGAAAGGTGCGCTTCGGGTGATGCCAAAGGAGCATGAGATCCGGGAACTGGTAGAACATAGATAAGATTGGGAGGGGATTTCGCGGTTGTTAAGATTGCCTGAGGTGCATATATATTTAAGGAAAGCAAACCAAGGGCATGATGAATGTATATCCTTTATAGAATGATCCGTTATACACCAATCTATTTTATTCGGAAGAATATCGGAAGACAAAGAGCCAACGAGGTGATTGCTGTTTTGACAGCGATCGCCTTGTTTTGCTGTTCGGCATTGCCGGCACAGGCAGAAGAAGAGACGGCAGAGCAGCTGAAGCTCTATGCGCAAGCTGCGGTGCTCATGGATGCGGACTCGGGCCGTATCCTGTACGGGAAAAATGAGGAGGATATTCTGCCTATGGCCAGTACGACAAAGATCATGACTTGCATTCTGGCGCTGGAATATGGAAATCCGGAAGAGATCGTGGAAGTGTCTGCCTATGCCACGAGCATGCCGAAAGTTAAGCTGTATGTCAGACAAGGAGAAAAATACAGACTAAAGGATCTGCTTTATTCGCTTATGTTGGAGTCTCACAACGACTCCGCAGTGGTGATCGCGGAGGCGGTAGGCGGCAGCGTGGAAGGATTTGCGACGATGATGAACCAGAAGGCGCGTGATATTGGCTGCTATGATACTTACTTTATAACGCCTAACGGGTTGGATGCAGTGGTCAACGATAACGGGAAGATTCATTCGACGACTGCCGGAGACTTGGCCAGGATCATGGCGTATTGCGTCACGGACTCTGCAGCAAAGGAGGAATTTCTGGAGATCACGCGGACACTTTCTTATGATTTTACGGATGCAGATGGCAAGAGAAGCTTTCACTGCAATAATCATAATGCGTTCCTCGGTATGATGAAGGAAGCGCTTTCCGGAAAAACAGGATTTACCAATAATGCAGGCTATTGTTATGTGGGAGCCATAGAGAGCGAGGGGAGGATCTTCACGGTCGCCCTTCTGGCATGCGGCTGGCCAAACAATAGGAATTATAAGTGGAGTGATATGAAACAGCTGGTGGCTTACGGCATGGATCGGTACCGGTACAGGGACATCTATGAACAAAGAGAATTTGAGGATATCCCTGTCGCAAACGGTGTGGACAATGCTTCCGGGAAACCGTTTGCGGCAGCATATGTGCCGGTCAGAGTGGATGATCGTGGGGAAACGGATCTGTCCTTCCTGCTTTGCGAGACGGATCGGATCGAAGTCAAAACGCAGGTGGCCCGGACGCTGCAGGCACCGGTGGCAGAGAACACGGAGATCGGGACGGTCTGCTATTATCTGAATGGAGAAATGATCAGGCGGTACCCGGTCATCACGACCCAAACAGTAAAGGAAAGATCATATAAATATGTAGCCACATATTTATTATATAGATTTCTGCCGGGAACAACCTGATCGGATATCTTAACATTTTTTTGGTATTTTAATTGAAATTTTTTGGAAATTAATCTGGTAGAGCGGCGGATTCTATGTTATACTACTTTCGTGTGCTATGCAAAGATTCCATGGAGTGTCTGTTGATAATGCGGCATGACAGGGAGTATGTGTGCGCACGATGATAATTGTTATAATTATTTAGTATTCTAATAAATGGAGGGCTGAAAAATGAGTACTACTTCTCAAGCGAGCCAAAGAATCAATGCTTTGCTCGATGAAAACAGTTTCGTTGAGATCGGTGCACTTGTAACGGCGAGAGCGACAGATTTCAATCTGAAACAGACAGAAACTCCTTCTGACGGTGTTGTGACCGGCTATGGAGTGATCAACGGTAATCTTGTGTATGTATATAGCCAGGATGCATCTGTTCTGAATGGATCCGTCGGTGAAATGCATGCCAGGAAGATCGCAAACCTCTATGATCTGGCATTGAAGATGGGTGCACCCGTGATCGGGCTGATCGATTCTGCCGGACTCAGACTGCAGGAAGCGACAGATGCTCTGAATGGTTTTGGCGAGATCTACATGAAGCAGACGCTTGCATCAGGTGTGATCCCTCAGATCACGGCTGTATTCGGTAATTGCGGCGGCGGACTTGCGCTGATTCCGGCAATGACGGATTTCGCATTTATGGAGGAGAAGAAAGCGAAGTTATTCGTGAA
>CAMWLJ010000129.1 GCA_947175055.1 uncultured Lachnospiraceae bacterium
ACTTGAACAAAAGCTGTTTCGGCAGAATCTTTCATAAAATACTGCGAAACGATGTTATGATCACTTTACATATTTTTGTGCAAAAACTGCTGTCGAACAAATGACCATGACAAGACCCGCCGCAACCATGATAACCGCCCCTGGTACCTCTCCCGTTAACGACATAAACGGGCCAAACATCCAGGCATTCAACGCAGTGGACCACAACAGATTATTCGTCAGGTGCATAAGTATGGGTATGTAAATATTTTCCGTATGATAATAAAAGTAACCGAATACAAGCCCTGAAATAAAAGTATGCAGCATCATCAGGGGACTTAAATGCATCACCGCAAAAAGCACAGCCGATATGATAATTGCAGACGCCGCTCTATCATATGGCCGGCATAGATTCAAAAGAATTCCTCTGAAAAATAATTCTTCCACGACCGCGCCTGCCACGCTAAGGGCAATAAATAGAAGTGAGATACTCACATCATCTGTCTGTACTTGTGCCATTTCCTCCATTGCCCCGCTCAGCATAAATTGTAATGCAGAGATCATATTAAAAAATGACAGACCAATTCCGGACAGTAACGCCAGCAGGATGATCTGCATCCGCGGTTTTTCCTCGGGCACAAAACGGATATAATGATTCTTTCTGTTCATGCAGAAAACCAGAATACCCACGATCAATATGGACAAAATCCTGGTGATATCTGCATTGCGGAACAGAATCGAAAAAAATTGCAGAGACAGGAACCATATGCAGATTAAACCGATGCATTTTAACAATGCTTTTGTTTTCATAAATCACCTGACCTTCCCGATCCATAAAATCATTCTTCCTCTATTATCTTATATATTTCATCATAAACATTTCCATTTGATATATTAATCCTCACATCTGGACTTGTTCCAGTAATCGCATTTAAATTGCCATCAGATGACTCGACTGCAACACCGCTGAATCTTACCAGTAAACCTGTCTTAGGAAGCGTTATCAAAATAGGAGATACACCTTTACCATCTCCCTTCGTCCTTTCCCCAACCAAAGTTGCCCAACCAGTTTCTTTACAAAATGCAGCAAAACTATCAGCCGAAGAATAAACCTGTTCATCAATAATTACCCACCGCTTCGCACTTAACATCTTTTCTTTTAAAACTGTATCTGAAGATAACTTCCGTGTAAATGTAAAATAATGTGTTAGACCGAAGTCTTCTACAGCAGCAGGGACATTATGTTCCTGTATATTACTGATTCGCATGGGATGAAAATCATTGAAAAAATAATCCCATATTAATTCTGTCTCTCTCACATAATACCAATTAGTCCATTCATAATCTCCACCAAATGGTCCGACTATATTATTCCACCAATATTTATCATTTCCACCTGCATTTCCTCTTATATCGAAGATAATGTGAGCAATTTTATTATCGTTAATGGCGGTTAGATATTCTTCAATCTTATGCTGATCTCTTTCGCAGATCCGACCATCGAATGAAAAAATTTTAAAAATTATGACATCCCGCGTTTCATCATATGAAGCCTCAATTTCCGGGATAAAGTAGTCGTCATACTTTTGCAAAACTTTAATTTTATCAGTTTCTTCCAAATATGCATATATTGCCTGCGTTTGTGGGTTTTGCAAAACATTCTTCCAATTATTGTCTGGAATACTCTCTAATCCATAATTGTTTTGATACGTAGCATAAACAGTTGCATTAACAATGTCTAAATGCGCAAAATTATACATCTTTCTGAACATAACTTCCAATAAATAATAAAAACCTTCTATGTCATGAATCCTGCTTTCCAGTTGTCTTCTTGTATCTGCTTTTAAAGCTTCTATATCCACCCCATTCTTCTCCAGATAAGGAAAATAATAATAATTTTCACTAAGAATCTCCCACAATTCATCAAAATCAGCAAGAAACTCTTCTGTAGTGAATGTAGTTTTAATTTCTCTTTCTTCCATAGGTTTGAACAAATTTAAAGAAAAAAATAGAATACCTGTAAATAAAAAAATAACTGCTATAAAAAGCTTTCTTTTCTTCATAAATAAACCACCTATAGCAACAAAAATATATTGTATTCTGATGTTACATTTTATCGTATTGTATTTATCTATAATAACACTCTTTTCAGGTGAAATCAATCCAGCTCACCGACCTGTCCATCACGGATACCGGAAATGCAGTTGGCTATCCGAACCAGCTGCAGAACAGTGAACGCCCCCGGCATCATCAGTAAATGAAGCCGGGGACATAATTACAGCATTATTCCCGTTCAGAAAGCAGCATCATCAGGTTAGTCCGGCCTGCAGTCAGTACCGACAGGGCGCACCCGGCCAGATAGCAGGCCAGGAATCCCGCTCCTGCCAACCACAACACCACGCCGGGATACAGCAGAGTCATAGCCAGAACGCCAATGATACAGCCCAGCAGACACAGTGCCGCCTGTTCCAGGAAAAAGGAGGCAAATGCCCGCAAAGGGGATGCGCCAAGCCCCCGCATGATCGCCAGTTCCATCCGACGGCTGCTCACCATTAGCCAGGAGATGATAAAGCCCAGCAGCCCCACCACCAGAAACAGCGCCGGAAAGAGGATGCTGCTGAAACTGATATAGCGGTTCAATCCCCCTACCGTCTCCACAAAGTTCTGATCCCGGAGCAGGACGGTGACCCGATTACGGTTTGTAACGCCTACCTGACTGTATTGCTGCTCTGCCAGCCAGTCCCTCAGATCTTCCAGTTTATAGGCAGAGCGCAGAGTGAAACGGCAGGTCTCGAAGCGAATGCGGAAATAGAGGCTCTTCTTCAGACTGTCCACATTCATGATCCGGCCCAGATCACGACTGGGCATCTCCTTGTCTCCCTCTCCATACAACCACTCCGGGCTGCACCACAACGACAGCGGCGCATACACATTATCCTTCGCGCCGACGGAGGTAAAGCTGCCCACGATCCGAAAGTTCACAGGCCACTCCACCAGGAGTTCGCGACTGTCCACATACAGGTACATATACAGCCTGAGCGTCAGCATGTCCCCCGGCTTTAAATCGTTGTCCTCCAGGAAACGGTTGCCCACTATAACAGGATAGATGTAATCGGACGGCACGTAATTCTCCTCCTCGTAAAGGCGCTCATAGATGGATTCGATCACGGCAGGACAGCTCTCATCCGACAGGCAGCTCTCGTCCCAGCCCTCCAGCCACCGGATCTCGGGCCGGTCGGTATAGTAAAATTCCTCTGCTGCCGAAAGGCTGTTCACTGTCGAAAGTCTGGGCATCCGGAGTATCTTCACAGCCTTGTCTTCCAACACGGAAGTAGTAGGAGTAATATCAGGCAGGGATTCCTCTGTTGTATATTCATAGGGCCAGCTGCGGGATACGAAGATATCTTTCAGGTTCCCGGACTTCCACAGCTGTTGGATATCCCGGGTAGGAACAGCCAGCCCGGTCTGCTTTCGCCCATTGAAGCTGATAACCTGGCCACCTAACACACTGTCCGCATACAGGCTTTCCATCTGGCCGCTCCGGCTCTGGGCGCTGTCAGACAGAAGAGACACGAACAGAGTGAGCGCCAGCGCTGCAACAATCACGATCACGGACCGTCGCCCGCCCCGGCGGGCGGACAGGACAGCGAAGCGCAGAGGACCCTGTCCCCTGGTGGAGGTGCATCCCCTGGGCACCCGGACCAAAACCTGCCCTTTCTTTGGAGCGTTCTCCTTTCTGGCATGACGCAGAAAGATAAGGCAGAGCATAAGCGCTGCGAAGAATACCGTCAAACCTGCTGCAAGAGCAGGCCAGCCCGGGACTGCTTCCATCTCCTCCGATTCCCTGACCAGACCTACCACAGCCTCGCTGTATCGGGTATCGGCATGGTAGAGGCGTTTTGCCGTCTCCATGGCCGCCGTGACCACACGACTCAGTGTCAGGGAACCGATAACCGCTCCCGCCAGCGCCGCCGCACCGGATACGGCTGATGCACCGGAAAGAAGCCAAAGCCGTATTTTTCCTCCAGGCGTACCCAAAGATACCAGCACGCCCACAGTCTCCCGCTGGCGCCCAACGAAAAGAAAAGCAAACAGCGTCAACACTGCCAGCGCGCCGATGGCGGCCGCCAGCGTGACAGCCCTGGCAGCGGACTCCATGACCCGGATGGGCCTGGCCGCAGCGGTGTAGCCCTGATCGTACATGGTCAATTGGACGCCGGCAGGAAGCAGAGCCGGAAGTTCCTCTGCTGCCTGTACCGCCTTACGATTATCAAGCACCGCCCTGCCAAGAGAGTATCCAAACAAAGGAGCAGGGAATCCACTCTCGGCATCCGAAACCCACAGCCGGTCCGGATAGTCAGCAGAAGGATTCGTAATCCCCACGATCTCCAGAGAACGCTGATCCCCTGTTGCGGTGACCTTGTAGCGCTCACCCGGGTCAGAATCCAGAACCTCCAGAGAAACGGTATCTCCCACACCCACCGTCAGATACTCCGCCATTCCGCCGCTGATAACGCACACGCCCTTCTCCCCGGCCTGCGGGAATCGCCCTTCGTTCAGATAGAGATGACCCTGCTGAAACTCTTCCAGGGCTGTAATATGATCACTGGCGGTAAGAACGGCGGTGTTATTGGCCATGCTGTAGAGAGTGGCATGTTCCGCAAAGATGCCCTCTGTCAAAGCTGGATCATCCTCTCCGGACAGCTCCAGCCATGGCCTGGCGTCAGAGTCCGGGAACGGCTGCACCTCAAAGCTTCGACTGCCGACGCCCCAGGATACAAAGGATCCGTTGAGCAGATAGGACTTACCTTCCTCCGGGACAAAACCGCTGTCAGCCAGCGTGAAATAACTGAGCATATTGTCCGCTCCATAAGGGCTGTACAGGGCACGGCTGATCCGACCGTAACTCCTGTCACTTAGGATCGTCTCATTGTCTCCCATATAGGTGTCCGAACTTTCCACGTAATAGTAACGGGCATTTTCCAGCAGATCCTGCAGGGTCTCCCTGTCATATCCGGCCGGAAGCTCTCCTATGACATCATCCCTGTACACGCTCCGGGAAGACGTACCTTCTCTTACCGTAACGCGATGCCACAGGACGTAAAGATCCTCCGGCTCTTTTTCGCTGATCCCGTCCCCGGACCAAACGCCCTGACGTTGGTTTGACACACCATCGCCCAGATAGTAACAGGGCAGCTTTAAAGGCTCCATGTCCGGCAGATAGAATACATAATATCCATTCCAGATGGCGATATTGCCGTCCGGCAGGATAAAACTGCCATCGGGAATATCGTTGTCTCCCGCCACGCTGTACAGGATCGCCCGGCTTTCCGGCAGATCTGCCTCATCCACGACCCCATAACCCGTGGTATACTCCGCCTTGATAGAAGCCACGATCACCGCGTTGTCACTGTAAGGAGTGACCACGCTGGAATTCCTGTAACCGCTGACAGACACGAGAGTACTCTTCGTCTGCTCCCACAACTCTACCCCGTCCGTGGCGGCTATGGCTTCCTGATCCAGCAGCTCAAGTGCGGCACGGGAGCCGGAGTCGGCCGCATCCGCGTCCGGATAATCTTCTCCCATATACTCCACAAGAGCCACAGAGGTATACTGCTCCTCCATCCGGGCCAGTAAAGCGTCGCAGTATGCCCACATGCCAAGGCCCAGAGACAGGGCCACGGTAAGTACCAGGATCAACAGAGCGAAGAGGGCGGTACGCCCCCTGGCCCGCAAAGTAGACAAAAGACCGTTTCGTATCGGCATTCTCATCACCTCCCTACACCACCGCACCGTCACGCAGCTCCATCAAGGCATCCGCACGCACGCCGATGGCAGGATCATGGGTAACCACTACTACACAGTAGTCTTCCTCATGAGCCAGCCCCTCCAGAATAGCCAGAACATTTTCGCCGTTGGCAACGTCCAGATTGCCCGTGGGCTCGTCCGCCAGCAACAGCCTGGTCTCCATGCCAAGAGCCCGGGCGATGGCTACCCGCTGCTGCTCTCCGCCGGAAAGCATGGTGGGAAAACGGTTGAGGACACTGGATGGCAGGCCCGCACGCTCTACAAGAGCCGCCGCCTTCTCC
>CAMWLJ010000130.1 GCA_947175055.1 uncultured Lachnospiraceae bacterium
GCACCATGGACTCGTATTCGTCCTCTCCTGTCTTAAATATCTTGATAAACTGTTTCGACCTGGTGTCATTGGAAAGCGGCCACAAGCGCTTGCCGGAACCTCCTGACAACAATACAATATTCATGCACTCTTCCTCCTCATATTTTGTCTTATCTAAAAACATCCATATCTCGTATCATCATGCCACCATAAATAGTCGTGGACACGTTCCCAAACCCGTCTCCTGCAATATACTAAAAATACCCTGCAGCAAACTGTCTGCGCATCTATCTGCCATACAGTAATTCTGCAGGGTATCTCTAAAACCGCTACTTGATCATCTTCTCAATCTCTTCCTTCGCGCGCTCCAGCTGATTATCCACACCGTCTTCATAATATCTTTCACCGTCAAGTTCACATTCGATATCCGGCTCGATACCCGTACCGTGGATATTATTCCCCTTCGGCGTAAAATAGGAACTGACTGTCAGCTTAAGTGCAGTACCGTCCGTCAGGGGAAGCACTCGCTGTACGATTCCTTTCCCGAACGTTGTTGTGCCGATCAACGTCCCGGTACCATAATCTTTGACTGCTCCAGCAAGAATCTCTGACGCGCTGGCGGAATTACCGTTTACCAGCACGACCAGCGGTATTTTCAACTCATTTTTCCCGTCACAGCTGTACTCTTCTCGCTCTCCGTATTTGTCCTCCGTATACACGATCAGCCCTTTCGGCAGGATTGCTCTGGCGATATCTACCACCACCGGAAGACTACCGCCCGGATTCCCGCGCAGATCCAATATTAACCCCTTGGCCTTCGACCCTTTGATCACCGCCAATGCTTCTGTAAACTGATCTGTTGTCACCTCGTCAAACTCTCTGATCTGAATATAGCCGACACCGTTATCATAGATCTCATAGTTGACCGTCGGAGATTCTATCTTCTTCCTTGTAACATCAATCTCGAGATAGTCAGATTCCCCTTCCCTGTAAATGGTCAAATGCACCTTCGTGCCTTCTTCTCCCTTGACCTTCGACACGATCTCTGTAAGCTCCAATCCCTGTATCTGCTCCTCATTCACCATATAAATGATGTCATTCTCCCGCAGTCCCGCTTCCTCCGCCGGTGTACCCGGGATGACACCGGCAATCCTTGCAAGCCCTGTTGCGAGATCCAAACTTAAGTAAGCTCCGATGCCATAATATATGCCTTCCGTAGATTCCATCAGATCCTGCCACTCTTCTTCATTATAATACACGGAATAAGGATCTCCCAGAGAATCCACCAGACCGGAATACAGTCCTTCCGTCATCGTCTCAGTATTGATGTCTTCCTCTTTGTAATAATATTCTTCAATTACCTCCTCAAGGGCCTCTAACTTCTTGATCGTCTCTTCACTGACCAGATCATCTGACGTACTGTCAGATCCGGCCGTGATCCTGGCAGCCTTATCGGTTGCCAGCAAATACACTCTGACTCCGATATAAGCACAGCTGCCCACCATCGCCGTGATCAGGATCCCTGCCATCAGGCCCAGTAGAAAATTCCCGCCGCCCTTATGGTCCGGACCTCCCGCAGGCGGCATTGGCTGCTGCGGCTGAATCGGCGGATAAGGCGGCTGATAAGGCCCTTGTCCGTAATTCTGATCATGATAGTTGTTATCTTCGTTTTGATTCAAAATACTTCATCTCCGTTCCTTATCGATATCGCATCCCCCGGAATATAACACTCCGAGATTTATTTCAAATAATTCCATGGATTTACATAGTTTCCGTTCTGGCGCACGCTGAAATGGAGATGGTTCCCTGTGGACCGGCCCGTACTCCCCACCGCCGCAATCTTCTGTCCCTTGGTGACCGATTGTCCCTTAGATACATACAACGCCGAACAGTGCATATAGATTGTATACAATCCACTTCCGTGATCGATCATAATATAATTCCCCATGGAATTATTGTATGCCGCACCGACCACATCCCCGTCGTAAGCCGCCAGGATCGCCGTGCCTCCCGGCGCTGCCATATCCAATCCGTTATGAAACTTCTGTATCCCTAATATCGGATGCATCCGGTTACCATACTCATCCGATATCCTCGTATAGCCCGGACAGGGCCACGCAAACATGCCGCCGTTATATACCCGGGCCTGCGCATTCTCAGCCTCCAGTCTCGCTCTTTCTTCCGCTACCGCTTTCTCTAATGCCGCGATCTCCGCATTCTCCTGCGCAATCATCGCCTCATATTCCCGGATCGCCGCCTCTTTCGTGGATATGTCGGAAGTCACCGACAAGATCTGTGCCTCTTTCTGCTCGATCAGTGCATTGATATTGGCTTCCTCTTCCTCAACTGCCAGCTTGGCTTCATCCAACACTTCTTTCTCTGCTTCCAGTTCCTCTTTGCACAGTTTAACCAATTCTATCGTGTTAATATACTCTTCCAGCTTATTCCTGTCATAACGAGACAGTGACTCTATATAGTCCGCTTTGTTCGTCATATCAGCAAATCCGCCCGATGACATGAGCAGTTCAAGATAGAAGGTATCTCCCTTCTCATACATGAACTTGATACGCTTCTTCATGGCCGCATACTGTTCTTCCTGTATTCTTATGGCTTCTTCCAATTCTGCAGCAGTTACCTCGATCTCTTCTTCTTTTTCAGCGATCATTGTATTATATTGCGCAATCTTCTCCTGTATGCCGCTTAATTGCCCATCAAGCTGGGCAACATAGGTCGTCAGGTCATTCTTGGACTGCTCAAGTTCCTTCTTCAGACGCTCAATATCTGTCTTACTGGATTTCAGTCCGGAAACCTCTTCCCTCGCCGCCTTGATCTCAGCCTCCTTCTCACGGATACTGTCATTGGTCAGCACGGCCTGCACCGGTCTCGAATATGCAAATATCATACCTGCACAAAGCAGCAGACATACCGCCTTTTTCCAATTGCTCATACTCACACCCCCATGTCCTTCTCGATACAAATACCCGTGAAAAAGGGAGCGCAGCCGCGCATATCTGTTGCCATAGATTCTCTTTTCATATCTGCACCTCCATATCAGCCTTGACGCAGATGACAGTTAAAAGCAATGCATAAACCTTACTCATCCGTATCACGCATCAGACTCTTAAGTGCTTTCTCACCGTAACAATACTACCCAGGAAGCCGATCCCTACACCGATACCCAGAGATACCGGAATGAGCACATGGAAAATCTCATCCACAGTCAGGAAACTGAGCAGATCCGCCAACATGGGAAACCTTACCAGTACATATTCCAATACAATATTATACAGCGTATAGATGACTCCCAGCGGGATCGAAGCACCGATCGCACCGATCATCATACCCTCGATCACGAAAGGGGATCTGACGAAGAAATCCGTCGCCCCTATGTATTTCATGATATTGATCTCTTCCTTACGTACAGAAATACCGATGGTGACCGTGTTGCTGATCAGGAAGACAGAAACCGCAAACAAAATGGCAATGATCCCCACCGATACATATGCGATCAAAGCATTAACGCCTGTCAGCGTTGTAGCTGCCAGTTCCGAGCGATTGACTAACCGCACCCCATCCATAGCCTCCAGATAGGTGACGAGCGCCGACTGCATCGATACATCATTCAGATAGATCTCATAGTTTGCAGAATCGGCCAGTGGATTCTCGGTAAAGCCGTCCGCATATTCTCCCAAATATTCCTTCTTGAAAGAATCCCACGCCTCCTCGGCAGAGATAAAGATGATATTGGCCACTTCCGGCCGTTTCCTGATCGATTCCCCGATGTCCTGGATTCTGGTATCCTCAATTCCCTCATCAAAGAATACCGTCACCGACACTCCTTCTTCCGCCGACCGCACGATATGCTGAAAGTTAACGACGATCGCATAGAACAATCCAAACAGGAACAGACAGGCACTGATCGTGGCAATAGATGCCAGTGTAAACCACTTATTACGGAAAAGATTGCGGACACCCTGTCTGAGAGTATAGAAAAAGCTGCTAATCCTCATCGATATATCCTCCCTTTTCCTCGTCGCTCACAATAACGCCTTTCTTCAATGTGACAACCCGCTTCTGCATCGCATTAACGATCTCACGGTTGTGAGTCACCACGATGACTGTAGTTCCTCCTTCATTGATCTGTTCCAACAGCTTCATGATCTCCCAGGAATTCTTCGGATCCAGATTACCGGTCGGCTCGTCCGCCAACAAAACAGTCGGCTTATTGACCAATGCTCTCGCCAGGGCAACTCTCTGTTGTTCACCACCTGACAACTGCCGTGGCTTCGCCTTATACTTACCAGCGAGTCCCACGATCGCCAGAATGCTGGGCACATTCTTCTTGATCTCCTTGTTGGATTTCTGGATGATCCTCTGCGCAAAAGCCACATTGTCATATACGTTCCGGTCTTTCAAAAGTCTGAAATCCTGAAACACAACACCCAGATTTCTCCTGAATTTAGGTATTTTCCTATGTTTGATCTTGGCCAGATCGTATCCCATAACGTTAATAAAGCCGCTGGTTATCGTTAACTCACGAAGGAGCAGCTTGATCAGGGTAGATTTTCCCGATCCACTGTCACCGACAATAAATACAAACTCTCCTCTGTTGATGTGCAAGTTCACATCTTTAAGCGCCGGTGCCCCTGTGGAATATGCTTTACACACATTCGTCATGGTAATGATCTCATTCGGCGGTGCCGTACTTTTCTTTCTCCTTTTCTCTGCCACGTTGTTCACCACTTCCATTTTCTTATATTGATATTCTAGTATTCAGAGCTCTCCGTGTACTTCACTGACATCTTAATATTCAAAGCTCTATGTATACTTCATCGACATCTTAGTATTCAAAACTCTACGTGTACTTCACTGACATTTTAGTATTCAAAGCTCTATGTATACTTCATCGACATCTTAGTATTCAAAACTCTACGTATACTTCATTGACATCTTAGTATTCAAAGCTCTACGTGTACTTCATTGACATCTTAATATTCAAAGCTCTCCATATACTTCATATATCTGACTACCATAAGAGCGATCTTGAAGGTGATCGCATCCTCAAAGACCCGCAGATCAAGCCCCGTGCTCTTCTGAAGCTTATCCAAACGATACACAAGTGTATTCCGGTGAATAAACAGCTGTCTGGAGGTCTCCGAGACATTCAATGAATTCTCGAAGAATTTGTTGATCGTTGTCAATGTCTCCTCATCGAAATCATCCGGGCTCTTGCCGTCAAATATCTCTTTGATAAACATCTTGCACAACGGAATAGGGAGCTGATAGATCAGCCTTCCGATCCCCAGTTCACTGTACGCGATAACGTCTCTGTCCCCGAAAAAGATCTTGCCCACATCGAGTGCCATCTTCGCTTCCTTGAAGGACCGGCTCACATCCTTGATCTCACCCACTGTTGTCCCATATGCGATCCTCACATTCTGGAAATTCTCTTTCTCCAGAAAAGCCGCGATGGTCGTTGCCGTCTTGTCTATCTCTTTCGCACTGTCTCCCTCTGACAGATCCTTGACCACGATCACGTTACTCTCATCCACAGCCGTTACGAAATCTCTGCTGTTGCTGCTGGAAAAAGTCCGCATCGTCTCCAGCACATTACTGTCTCTGGCGTTGTCCGTCTCAATGATCAAGGCTACGCGCCTTGCCTCTGTCTGAATATGTAATTTCTTGGCGCGGCTGTAGATATCCACCAGAAGCAGATTATCCAAAAGCAGGTTCTTGATAAAATTATCCTTATCAAACCGCTCCTTATATGCCACCAGCAGATTCTGGATCTGGAAGGCAACCATCTTGCCCACCATATATACGTCCTCACCGATCCCCCCGGCGATCAGAACATATTCCAACTGCTGCTCATCAAATATCTTAAAATACTGATAGCCCTGTATCTCCTGCGAATCGGCGGGAGACCTGGCAAACTCTGCCGCCGGCTTGCCACACTTCTCCATATCCTCCGCCGTCATGGCTACCGCCTTCCCATCGATATCCACAACACAAAGCTCTACCCTCGCGATCGATTTCAACCCTTCAATCGTACTCTGTAAAATCTGATTTGAAATCATACCCC
>CAMWLJ010000131.1 GCA_947175055.1 uncultured Lachnospiraceae bacterium
AAGCGGATGTGCAGGGTAGTGTGGAAGCTGTTAAGCAGAGTCTGATGAAGCTGTCTAACGAAGAGGTTGTCGTAAAATGTATTCACGGAGGTGTAGGTGCGATCAATGAATCCGATGTATCTCTTGCATCTGCATCATCGGCGATCATTATCGGCTTCAACGTAAGGCCGGATACTACAGCCAAGGCTGTGGCCGAGCGAGAAGGCGTGGATGTGAGATTGTATAAGGTCATCTACCAGGCAATCGAGGATATAGAGGCAGCTATGAAGGGTATGCTGGATCCGATCTTCGAGGAGAAGGTCATCGGTCATGCGGAGGTGCGTCAGATATTCAAGGCATCTGCAATCGGTAATATTGCAGGTTCTTATGTGTTGGATGGAGAGTTCCAAAGAGGCTGCAAGATCCGTATCACCAGAGAAGGAGAGCAGATCTACGAGGGAGCACTGTCTTCTTTGAAGCGGTTTAAAGATGATGTCAAGGAAGTCAGAGCCGGATTTGAGTGCGGTCTCGTGTTCGAAGGATTCGATAAGATGCAGGAGCTTGATATCGTAGAGGCCTATGTTATGGTCGAGGTGCCTCGTTGATCAAGATCTGTCACCGCTATTTGCGAAAGATGATCATATTTGTAAAGCGCAGAATTTTGTAGCGCAAGAGTGGACAGATAATCCGTGAGCAGCAGAAAGGAGTCAGGTATAATGCGTAAGAACAGTGTTAAGAATACCCGGATCAATGGAGAAGTACAACGTGAACTGGCCGAGATCATCAGGGGGGAGATCAAGGATCCCCGAATCGCAATGATGACTTCGGTGGTGGCGGTCGAGGTGGCGCCGGACTTAAAGACATGTAAGGCATGGATCAGTGTGTTGGGAGATGAGACTTCACAGGCAGATACGCTGGCTGGCCTTGAGAGTGCGGAAGGCTATATCCGCAGCTTGTTGGCTAAGAAGATCAATCTACGTAACACACCTCAGATCACTTTTATTTTGGATCAGTCGATTGCATACGGTGTAAATATGTCTAAGAAGATAGATGAAGTGATCGGCAGAGAGAAAGCAGACAGCGAATAGGTTCAGTGTGCTTCGGAAGGGAGGAAGAATGATGAGGATAATCGATGAAGTACAAAATGCGGCTTCCATAGCAATCAGCGGTCATATCAGGCCAGATGGGGACTGTGTCGGTTCGGTTATGGGATTGTATCTTTACCTGAAAAAAGAACTGCCCGGAGCGGAAGTAGATGTGTTTCTTGATAAACCGGCTGAGATATTTGAATGTATCAGCCATCTGGAAGATATTAAATCAGGAATTAATGCTGATAAAATATATGATGTTTTCATTGCATTGGACTGTGCGGACGATCGTCTGGGAGATGCACGTCCCCTTTTTGAGAACGCAGGTAAGAGGATCAATATCGATCATCATATCAGTAATCAGGGATGCGGGGATGTGCGTATAGTGGAGGCGGATAGAAGCTCCACTGCGGAACTACTCTATGATCTGATGGATCCCGCAAAGATAGACCGTGAGGTCGCCATCGCTCTTTACATTGGTATCATCCATGATACGGGGGTGCTTCGGTACTCTAATACATCACCGCGCACACTACAGATTGTGTCAGAATTAATTAAATTTGAATTTGACTTCTCAGATATTATACAGAAGACCTTTTATGAGAAGACTTACGTTCAGACGCAGATCATGGGTAGAGCAGTTCTAGAGAGTGTGCGCTTTATGAATAACAGGTGTATTGTGAGTATGGTATCCCGCCGTATGATGGAATTCTATCAGGTGACCCCCAAGGATCTGGAAGGAATCGTGAATCAGCTGCAAGTTGTGAAGGATGTGGATTGTGCTATCTTTATGTATGAGATGGGAACGCTGGAGTATAAAGTGAGTCTGCGTTCTAATGGCAGGGTGGATGTGGCATCTGTGGCGATGAAGTTCGGCGGCGGCGGCCATGTCCGTGCGGCGGGCTGTACGATGAACGGTACATATCACGATAATATCAATAATCTGTCGAAGGGGATCGCTGAACAGCTGAACATAAAATAACAAGAGCAGAGGCGTGCTTATGTATAACGGAATCATAAATGTATATAAGGAGGCGGGCTACACATCCCATGATGTGGTAGCCAGGCTCCGTGGCATATGTAAAATGAAAAAAATCGGACATACAGGAACACTCGATCCGGAAGCGGTCGGCGTGCTTCCTGTATGTTTAGGTTCAGGCACAAAGCTGTGCGATCTTTTGACCGATTGGGACAAGGAGTATATTGCAGTGCTCTACCTTGGCGTGGCCACCGATACCCAGGATATGACCGGGCAGGTAGTAAGAAAGTGTGCGCCGGGTATGGCAGAAGCCTTGCATGAGGCATCGGTGAGAGCAGCCATACTGGGATTTCTTGGGGAATACGATCAGATTCCGCCAATGTATTCAGCGTTGAAAGTTAACGGCAGAAAACTATATGAGCTGGCGCGGGAAGGCAAAGAGGTGGAGCGTAAGCCAAGAAAGGTGCTGATCAAAGCATTGGAGATCCAGGAAGTAGCATTGCCCCGGGTAAAAATGCGTGTGGTCTGTTCCAAGGGAACCTATATCAGGACCTTGTGCCACGATATAGGTGACAGGCTGGGATGTGGCGGCGCCATGGAGTCTTTAGTCCGCAGCCGGGTAGGGATATTCGGCATAGAAGAGGCACATACTTTGAAACAGATTGAAGCTTTGTGCGGTGGGAATAGAATAACAGATATTATAGTAAGACCGGATGAGGTTTTTGGGAAGAACCCGGCCGTTGTTGTGACAGAACACGGGCGGAAAATGGCAGAGAACGGTAACTTGCTTAGAGTGGAGGATCTGGTGACAGAGACAGATTGGTTGGATGAGGAGCAGATCAGGATATACGATGGTGCGGGAAAATTTTATGGAATCTATCAATACAATAAAAAATCTGCCGTTATGAAACCAATCAAGATGTTTCTGTAAATAAGCATGAGTATATATGGTAGGCCGACAGGGGCATGAGGATCAGTGCTTGCCGGCACGATGACTCGCACCGGGAAAGGAGCATGGTCATAAACATGCAGATCATAGAAAAGACGACAATGTTTCAACTGAATCAGAAAAGCGCCGTTGCCATCGGTAAATTTGATGGTGTACATCTGGGACATCAGGCATTGCTCCGTAAGATCATTGTGCAGAAGGAGAGAGGACTTTTAGCCACGGCCTTTACTTTTGATGCGTCCGCTTCGGCTTTTTTCGGAGGAGAAGGGAAGGAGCTGACTACCAAAAAGGAAAAACGGCGGATCTTTGAGCAGATGGGAGTTGACGTACTGATTGAATTTCCGCTGAATGCGGTGACTGCGGCTACGGAGCCGGAAGAATTTGTACGCCGGTTTTTGGTCAGCCAAATGAAAGCTGCTTATATCTGTGCAGGACCGGATCTTTCTTTTGGGAAAAAGGGGGCAGGTGATCATGCACTCCTGGCGCATTTTTCCGAGGAATATGACTATTGTGTGGAACTGATCGATAAAGTCATGGCGGAAGGGAGCGAAGTCAGTTCTACCAGAGTGAGGGAGGCTGTCAGGGAGGGGAAGATGGAATCTGCAGCACGCATGCTTGGCGGACCGTATAGTGTCAGCGGCTGCGTAGAGCACGGAAGGAAGCTTGGACGAAGGATCGGCATGCCTACTGCCAATCTGATACCGGAGGAGGACAAGCTTTTGCCGCCTAACGGTGTATATTATTCCAGAGTTATAGCAAAGGGTATGTGTTATAAGGGTATCTCCAATGTCGGATGTAAACCAACAGTGAGTGACAGTGTAGCTATGGGGGTGGAGACTTACCTGTATGATTTCGAGGGGGATCTTTACGGCACGGATATTATAGTACAGTTTTTGGCTTTCCGCAGGCCGGAAAAGAAATTTGACAGTGTGGAGGGCCTTAAAGCACAATTAGTACAAGATATTGCTGCGGGAGAGAAGGTTGAATTGATTCGCTGATGAGTAATGTGGTTCAGTAGAGTTTGTTAAATGCTTTGGATATAGAAGAAAATATGGTTAACATTTGAGCCCAAGATAGGATCATAGATTTTGTAGCAGATAGGGCTTGCCAGTATACGCTATTTTCGATAAAATAAGTACAGTGGGGTTTTGACAGTATTCATGGCTCAAGAATGCGCATTTCGTGAGAACATGATGTGATGGTGTTAATATACATAAGAAGGGAATTTTATACAGATGAATCCAGCGATCATTCTTTCCATGGCAGGTGGTCTGGGACTGTTCTTGTACGGCATGCGTATTATGAGCGACAGTATCGAGAAAGTTGCCGGAGCAAAATTAAGAGGTATTTTGGAACGGCTGACGACCAACAGATTTACCGGTATCCTGGTAGGTATTTTCTTTACGGCGGTCATTCAATCGTCATCGGCGTGTACAGTTATGGTGGTCAGTTTCGTTAATTCGGGATTGATGACACTGACACAGGCGGCGGGAGTTATCTTTGGAGCGAATATCGGTACGACGGTGACGGCCCTTTTGGTATCCTTTAAATTGGAGAAAGCGGCTCCGGTCATTCTGCTTGTGGGTGTACTGATCGTTATGTTCTGCAAGAAGCAGAAAGTGTCGCGATGGGGGGAAGTCATCATTGGCTTTGGCGTTTTGTTCATGGGCTTGAGTACGATGTCCGGTGCGATGGCGGGCATGAAGGATTCACCCGCAGTCGTACATATGTTTGCATCTCTTCAGACACCGTTCCTTGCGGTACTTCTGGGAGCGCTGTTGACGGCGGTCATTCAGAGCTCTTCTGTCACAGTCAGTATCATGGTTCTGCTCGCCAACCAGGGATTGATGGGCATGGATATCGGCATGTTTATCATTCTCGGCTGTAATATCGGGGCCTGTACTTCGGCGCTGTTAGCTTCTCTGAGCGGCAAGAAGGACGCCAAGAGAGCGGCAGCCATTCATCTGATCTTTAATGTGATCGGTACGATCATCGTCTATATTATCTTCAGACTTTGCGTACATCAGGTCGTTGAACTGCTCATCTATGTAACAGGAAATAATCTGGGGCGTGTTGTTGCCTACGCGCATATTGCCATCAAGGTTTTCCAGGTGATCATCATGATGCCCTTTATTCAGGGGATTGTTAAGCTTACATATCTGTTTGTACCCGGCGACGACAAGAAAGTGGGCTACAGGGACAGTTATCAGTTAAAGTATATTGGAGAGAAGTCGGTTTTAAATCCTGCTACGGCAGTCGTGGAGGCCATTAAGGAATTGGATCGTATGGCATCTCTTGCTACGGAAAACTTAAATCGCGCTATGAATGTGCTGATGACGTTGGACCAGGATGAGATTGAAGAGGTGCGAGGGGTAGAGAAGAACATTGATTTCCTGAGCCATGCGATCACGAATTATCTGGTCAAGATCAACCAGACGACGCTGCCGATCGAAGATTTGAAGAATATCGGTGCGTTGTTCCATGTAGTAAATGATATAGAACGGATCGGCGATCATGCCGAGAACATCGCTGAGGCGGCTGTACATCGGATTGAAACCGGAGTAGGCTTCTCGAAAGATGCACAGAGAGAACTTGGCGAGATGCTGGATATGGTCAATACGCTGCTTAGGTTTTCCGTGGAGATGTTTGTCAAGAGCACGGAAGAGCATATGGAAGATGTGGTACATTTGGAAGATGCTATTGACGAGAAGGAGAAGGAATTGCAGCAGAGGCATATTGACAGATTGTCAAATAACGAGTGTTCTCCGGAGGCCGGAGCGCTATATTCAGATATCGTTTCCGGACTCGAGAGGGTCGCTGATCATGCGGTGAACATTGCTTTTTCTAATAATTATGGGGAAGAAATTCCGGCTTGAATTTGCAGTGACGAATGAAATGTTATGAATGCAAAGTAGCAGTTCACGGTCTGAGGGGCCGTGAACTGTAATTATGTAAATGGGCTTTGCCCGTTTTTTTTATAGGAAATTGCGACAGTGTAAACCATTCAAGGAGAATGCGGAGCATT
>CAMWLJ010000132.1 GCA_947175055.1 uncultured Lachnospiraceae bacterium
CACGCCCCTGCTTACTCCATTCTCCCCAGCATAGCTGGGGGATTAGGATTTTCATTTAGGACTATCTATTTCCCGACAGCTCCATTATTGTGCAGCTCAGATCCTCACATCCACCGGATGATACAGATTCCTTCTCTGCTCCTGTTCTGATGGTGCCTGTGCGCCGACTGGCTGCTCCTTTTCACCATTTGTTTCCTGAAGCGGTCTGTCGTCAGATACTCCCGACGCTGCATCATCCGCTGCATCATACCTACCCTGCTCTTCTGCTTCACCGCTTGTTTTGTCCGCTTTCTCTTTCTCGTTGTCCTTCTCCGCCTCCGAAGCGTCCTGCATAATCTCATTGGCCTTTGCCAAGGATTCCATTTGAGACGTCGTGGCTTTATCAGCCAGCGCCTTCGTCTCGACCAGCTCTGCTTCTTTCGCCGCCGTGGCATCCCCCGGACCACCCTTATCGCGATTGATCTCTGCCTCCAGAATACCGGCCCGGTTCTCCGCATGTGCCGCCGTGCTGCCATGTATTCCTGCCTGTTTCATCGAAGCGTCCGCCGAGATCATGGCTTCCATGCTGCCTGCTGAAAGCCCGGCGCTCTGGCTTTGCTTCTGTTCCATGCCCTTGGTCGGATTGAGAACATCATCACCGGAAGCCTTCTCTTCCTTCTTCCTGGCTTCTTCACGCTTGACTTCCATCTGGTGCTGCCGAAGCTGTATCTGCAGTTCGCTGATCTGCTTCTGCAATTCCTGTCGTTTCTTCATCTTCATATCCGGCGTCATTTCCTGATTGGCCGACAGTTCCTTCATCTGCCGCTGCAGCTCCTCAATCTGCCGCTGCAGGCCCTTGCCGACCTCATCCATCGGTTCTCCCATGCCCGGAGACATCCCCGCTCCTTTGGTCTGCATATCCGAACTGCCGCCTACTCCGCTTACTCTCATCGCTGTATCCTCCTTTTGACTGACTCCGCCAATCTAACGCATTGGTCACAAATGCACATTCCTTGCAAGACTTTCGGCGCAGAGCTTCCCGCTTCTGGCCTTACAAAGACTGCCTACATTCTATATTTCGGTGCTCCTCCCGTCTCATACAAGAGCGATGTTGCGAGGTGCCCTTATGTTGATGTGAACGAAATGCTACCTGATCTGCAGCATCACCCGCAGCACACAGCACCTTGCGCCCCGATATTCCTCCACACCGATCTCCACATCCCCATAATAGGTCTTCGCCACATGACGGATGCCGGAAAGACCGTAACCGTGCCCTTCCTCCGTTTTGGTGGTAAGCGGCAGTCCATTTGGCTCCTCCACATGCAGACTGCCGCTGAATACATTTGCCGTCTCGATAATGTACATATTTTTCACCCGGCAGGAAGTCAATATGATCTCCCGGCGCCGCTCCCCTGCTGACGCTTCCACGGCATTAGCCAGCGCGTTGTTCAGAATGATGCTGAGATCAAAGGCATTCAATTCTCCCTTCTGCGGATAATGAAAATC
Source organism: uncultured Lachnospiraceae bacterium (assembly GCA_947175055.1). Classification (GTDB taxonomy): domain Bacteria; phylum Bacillota; class Clostridia; order Lachnospirales; family Lachnospiraceae; genus UBA3282. The sequence continues at coordinate 1,486 of CAMWLJ010000132.1, forward strand.
GCACACAAAGGAAATCCCCTGCTCTTCCATCTCCCTTTTCCTGACAGACAGCACCGCATCCGTGACAGGATTGCCGCTTCGGATATCCGGGGAGATCTCCTGCATCTTCTCACGCATATCCTCCGCATATCGGCTTGCCGCCTCATACTCTCCCCTGCCATACATCTCTTCCAGTGTCATAAGATGATTGTTTACATCATGACGGAATCTGCGCATATCCGAATAGAGCCGTTCCACCGACTCCACATGTCTCTGCAGATCCTTCATCTGCGCCGTGAATATCCGGCGCTGCCCGTCTGCCTGCTGCTCCTGCTTCCATTTACGAAATACATAAACCACGACCAGGATCGTAAGATAACAGGCCAGACAGTACAGGATCATCAACAGCGACTGCCCTTTCAAGTCATAGACACTTTTGGCCGTCTCCGCCTCATAGGCATTCCTGTAAAACTCTTTCACTCCATAGGCAAAGACACCCATCACCGAAGGAATCAGCAGCAATAAAAGCTCCTTCCGGTTCAGGCGCTCCTGACTGCTCCCATAAGCCCGCCGCATAAGCCGGATCGCACCATACAATAGCGACGCATTCAACAGAAGGCCCAAAATACAATCCACCACATAGGTGGTAAACCAGAATGCATAGCTCCCTGCCGTTGCTTCATAAAAGAAATCCAGATAGGTATGCCCTTTCAAGCTCAAAAGCCCGGACGTCCATATCCTGTAAGACCAGCTCGCCGCATCCCCTACAATATTCCCCACCTGCCAGCGCATACAGAAAAAAGTGACCGCCAGAAATACCTTCTGCCCGAAATCCGTTCTGTCTAACAGGCACATGACAAAGAAGGCCGCCAATACACCCAGGCCATATGCCAGAATATTCGGAATATACCAGGGCATCCATCTTAAGATCGACATGACTGCCACGTAAACCGCTCCAATCCACCACAGTCTCTTCTGTACCGTCATAGCCGGTTTCACCCAGAACACATAGCAAAATGCATCGAACACCGTGAGCGCCATCCGATAACTATGACTGACAATCACATAATATGGTTCTAACGGATCCATCCCGCCGCCCCTCTCCTGCTGATATAACGCATATATTGTTTCACAAATCCGGCAAACTGCTTCTTCGACACCAATGCCGTACCCCGTTCCAGCCAAATCGTCGTCGCATCATATTTCTCCACATAGGCCAGGTTCACCAGATAAGCCCGGTGTGTCCTGTAGAACCCCTCTCCAACCTGTTCTGACAATTCTGTCAGTTTTCCATAATATTCCTTATCGCCATCCAATGTGTGCAGTGTGATTTTGCGGTTAAACACTTCCGCATAGATGATGCTGTCCACTGGCACCGCAAAGGAGACAGCTCCCTGTCTGATCAGAAGCATTTTCGGCGGACACGTTCCTTCCCCCTGCAATGATCCGGTCCGGCTTTGTTTCTCATATTCCTCCACCGCCTTCTCAAATACCTGGGAAAGTTTCGCGTCCGTAAAAGGCTTCACAAGGTAGTGAAAAGCCCCCACGTCAAAGGCATCATAGACATATTCTGACAATGCTGTCACAAATATAAGGATCGTGCCCCAACGCCTGCGCCGCAATTCCTGCGCCACGTCCATACCGTCCCTGTCCGGCATCTGGATATCGAGAAAAAGAAGATCCGGCGCATCCTTCGCTGCCAAAACCTCCTCCCCCGAAGAACAACACTGGATCTGATGTTCCACACCCGTCTCCCGACAGATCTTCTCTATCTTATTACGCAGAATTTCCTGCATCTTCCTTTCGTCATCACATATTACGATCTGCAAACCCGCACCCCCATGTCCGCCGTTTTCGCAATGTTTGAAAACAGTATACCACAATCTTACCTTTTCTTTCTCCTCATCCCTGAAAAATGTTGTGAAACGCCCTTTTTTTGATATAGAAGAGCGAAAAGAAAAAGCGCTCTTCCGTTGACCGAAAAGCGCTCCACTACCACTTATGAAAAAAAACCTCAGGAGATGATCCCTGCCAGCGGCTTACGCAGCACATTGCCAAGCATCAACGCCAGCATGATCTTCACCATATCCGGAATGAGGAAGGGGATCACACACCATCCGAGCACTGTCATCACGCCCACCGCCCCGGTATTTCTAATATAGACGAGCATGAACCACGCCGTCCCGACCACGTAGCAGGCCGCCAGTCCCAGGATCATGGATACCGCCTGTACCCAGAGTTTTCCGCCAAGCAAGCTTTCCGCCGCCCACATGATCAACGTCGAGCAGAGAAACCCGACGATATAGCCGCCTGTATTATTGAACAGCACACTAATACCGCCCCTGAAACCTGCAAATACCGGAATCCCCATCGCTCCCAGCAGAATATAGACGAGCACCGCCAACGTCCCTCTTTTGCCTCCCAGCAGGATCACTGCCAGGAATACCACGAACGTCTGCAGGGTAAAGGGGACAGCCGCCGGGATTGAGATCCAGGAGCAGACCGCGATCACCACTGCAAATATACCAATATACGCCATATCGTAGGTCCTGCCGCGCACGACATTCCCCTGTCTCATGTCCTTTGCCTTTGTATCCGCTCCAGTCCTCATTCTCGCCCTCCCAAGATCATCCGCTCTTATTCATGACCGCTGCTATCGTACCATCTGTCCTCCTGATTGTCAACTCATACATCTAATCAGTTAACATTTCCCGCATTACCTTCTTATATCTTCAATTTCCGATAACGGTTGATACACGCCATGATCTCCTGTTTTCTCGGCCTTGCCAGCTGGGCGGAAACATCCCCTCTCTCAAACAGGCTTTCCAGGCCGCTTTTGTCCAACTGCTCTTCCAGGAGATCCCCAATCTGCCGCAGATCCTTCCTGCCGTCCATCATCTTAAGCTCAGCGTATTTCAGAACATAAGCCAGTGCCATGCTCTGCTCCTGATCCTTCAACTGTTCTAAGTAGCGCAGTTCCACATTCTCCTTACAGATAGAAAGTTCGCTTGTTCCCATAGCCTTCATCTTGATCCGGTCTTCCTTGCGCAGCGCCATATCCGGCCCCGGGCAACGTTTCTTGTTAAAGACCGGAAACTCTGCCTTGTCTGCCGCCGATACGCCCGCATTGTCTGCACCCGCAGCCACACGTTTGTCCTTATAAGCCGCCGCATCTTTTGCCTTCTTTGTGATATCAACAGGCACATATTCCTTCATCTGAATGATCGTGTCTGCCTTATGGAAGAATGCCCCGGAGCTGCCCGCCACAATGATGGAAGATACACCGAGATCTTCATACATGCCCCGTATCCGGCTGATAAAAGGTGTGATCGGCTCCTCGCCCGGTGTGATCACCTGTGCCATCAGATCATCCCGCACCATAAAGTTGGTTGCCGACGTATCCTCGTCGATGAGGATCAGGCTGCTGCCGCTCTCCAGCGCCTCCATCAGGTTGGCTGCCTGGGACGTGCTGCCGCTGGCATCTTCCGTGGAGAAATGCACGGTGTCTTTCTTATTCGGCAGATTTTTGATAAAAGGAGAGATATCCACCCCGGCCACACTCCGGCCGTCTTCCGCCCGCAGCTTAAAGGCTGAAGCGTCCGTGATGACAAGTTCTCTGCCATCCCCCGCAATATGATCATAGACACCGTTCTGCAACGCCTGCAGGATCGTTGACTTGCCGTGGTAGCCGCCGCCCACAAAAAGCGTAATACCCTGGGGAATCCCCATACCGCTCACCGGCCCCTTATTAGGCAGATTTAAGGTGATCCGCAGCGACTCCGGAGACCGGAACGCTACCCCGTTCTTCATCGGCCGCTCCGACACGCCACTCTCCCGGGGCAGGATCGCTCCGTCCGCGATAAAAGCACAAAGCTTCCGTTCCACCAGACATTGCCTGATATACTGTTGATCTTCGCACAAACAGATTGCCTGCCGCAGCTTCTCCTTATCGATCTTTACATAGTAAAGGCTCTTACGCACACAGTCGGGCAGAATGTCAAACAGCATCTTTTCCAGTTCTCTGGCGTTGATGGTGCGCCCGTTGGCCGGAAAGCCCGCCTCAAACCGCAGGATCAGATTACCGTCCTGTACCCGCATGGCCGTACGCTCCAGCACCTGCTGCCCGCACCTCGACACTGACAGTAAGCCGCTCTTCCCGGATCCTTTGGCCTGGAAGCTGCCTCCTGCCACCTGTCTGCCAAACAGCCTCGTCAAATGATCCTGCAAGGTAATCCGTTTGGCCTTCGTATCATAGTATTCTGCCGGAAAACCGGCCTTCGTCTTCTCCACCCGCACCGAAAGCCTGGATGGGGAAGCGAACGGATCACCCTGCACATGGTCGATAGAGAGCACATAATCCCCAAAATTGTATTGCCCCTTCAAATCTTTGTAGGCGGGATATCCCTTATGGTCAATGCTCCGCAATTTATTCCGTAATTCTGTTGCCGTATTCATGTTTTCCTCCATTCCGAAGCGTTTTACGCTGAGGACGCGAGCAGAATTTCAGATTC
>CAMWLJ010000133.1 GCA_947175055.1 uncultured Lachnospiraceae bacterium
GCAAAGGGCTGGGGGTAATTTTATATCTGACCGCATTATTATTTGGCGCTTACGATGTATTACAATCTCCGAAGTAGCAGCAGGAGTTATAAAATATAAAAGACTTCTTAATCAAAACGTAAGCGACACAAAACATACCGTAATGAATCTGAATCTGATTACACAGGGAGCGGAACACATCTATCTTGCCTGCGGGCCTACAGATTTCCGCAAACAGATCGAAGGACTGGCCGCTCTGGTCAGTCTGAGATATCATCTGGAGCCCTATTCCCCTGCCTGTGTGTTCCTATTCTGCGATCGGAAAAAGAACTGTCTCAAAGCCCTGCGTTTTGATAAAGATGGTTTTCTTCTTGCAACAAAAAACTGCTTCCAGACATGGTCTTTCAATGGCCAAAGTCTAAAGAAGAGATCCGGGACATCACGTCCCAGCAGGTCAGATTATCTGTTGGTCAAGGCATCGGCGGCAATCCCGCGTATTTACCGTTTAAAGTTCCAGCGTGATATTTATAAGGATTTGCGGATTCTGGAAAAGAGTATTGGTGAGGGGGATGAATGGTTGGACGGATTCAACACCTTTTCCATCTACCAAGTCCTGTCACAATTGATAGAGCTGTGGGGCCTGAACGTAAAGACGGATGTGGAAGCTAAAAAAACTTCGCCCAACTGAGCGGGAAATGACCACACCGCTGTTTCTTCTGCGGTGTGTGCAGCTAGGGCTTTCGATGGCGGACTTGGAACTGCTCTCCATCGGGCTTATCAATGATATGTACTGTGAGAGCAGGAATGACTCCTGCTCCTATGCAGTGCTTGGAACGCAAGAGGATATGGATTTATTTTAACAGGAGAATAGGTGTTGCGCTGGTCAGCTTCCTGCCTTTAATTTTTCCTCCATCAGATGATAGATACGGTCAATATCCGTATAGAAAAGAGTGATGCCGCGTTTGTGCAGACGGATATTATAGATTAGATTTTCGGCAATCAGTTTTGCTGTGGAGTCATGCAGGGATAAAGGAACACCTTTGCTTGTATGTATATGGTCGAAATAATCCGCTGTGGTCGGGAATGCGTTCTGTATAAGGAAAGCGGCATCCCAACCGCCGCATTTACCAAGCACAATCTTGGTGCATTTTTTATACCGGGCAACCTGTCGGCTGTAGATATTCTGATATTTTTCAAACTTGGAACTTACAGGAACCATCCAGTAAATTCCGGGATTTTGGGAGTCCTGAATGGCAAGATAATGAGGGCGGTAATTCCCGTCCTCCTTGTTTGCCATCAGTGAGTTGTCCTGTACTTCCTCGAAAAAGGCATCTTTGATGTGGTAAAAAAATCCGGATTGTATATTCATGTTTCTCCTTAATAAAAATCCCCACCACGGAGGATGGGGATAAATGTTCGCACCGAATAATTTATATCCCGCACCATCGGTAAGCGGGAACATTTGACGCACTGAATAATTTATACCCCGCAACATCAGTAAGCGGCAACATTTTCTGTACTTTTATTATACGCAGAAAATAGGAAAAAAGCAATAACATATTTTTGAAATTATGCATTTGGATACATAGGCACTTGCCATAACAGCAGGTGTCTTTTTTATGAATTTTTCAGGGAGCCTTAACCGGCTCCTTTTTTCATGGGGAAGGAAGGTGAGGGGAGTGGCATCAAGGATACAGGGAATCACGGTGGAGATTGGTGGCGATACCACGAAACTCACCACCGCCTTAAAATCTGTCAATACCGATATCCGTACCACACAGTTACAGCTACAGGACGTGGAGGGCTCCTTGCGGATGCGGTGCGGGAGACGAAGGAAAAACTGGAAACCTTAAAAGTCGCTGCGGAGCAGGCAAACGAGGCGCTGGCAAAAGGTGAGCCCATTGTGGGGCTTGGCATGGTGGCGGTAAAGACGGCGGCAGATTTCGATACCGCCATGAGCCAGGTCGGGGCAGTTTCCGGAGCAACGGGGAAAGACCTTGATGCCCTGCGTGATAAGGCAAGAGAGATGGGGAGCAAGACCAAGTTCTCCGCATCCGAGGCAGCGGAAGCCATGAACTACATGGCGATGGCGGGCTGGAAAACCTCTGTGTTCCGTGCCATTCAGGAGCGGGTGTATTACCTGTATCGTGAGAAGAAGCAGCCCCTGCTGCTGGCCATTGATGAGGCCCTGCGCCAGCGGATTACGGTGCATTATAATTATGAGGGACTTTCCGACCAGGAAGTGCCGGACTATATCTGCCATAAGCTGGAACTGGCGGGAGGGAGCCGCGGTATTTTGGAAGGAGGTGCGATAAACGCGATCCACGGTTATAGCGAGGGGAATGCAAGAAAGATCGATAACCTGATGACGGACGCGCTGACGATAGGAGCCCAGCAGGAACAGCACTGTATCAATGCGGAGATCATTATGGCGGCAGCAAACGATCAGGCACTGGCATGAGAGTGATATGAGAGTTTGAATAAAATGGCGGTAAGATCGTGACTTGGAGATGCGATCTTGCGCCATTTCTCTTCAGAAGAACAAAATAATGTGCCGTTGGTGGCGCCCAGAATCTGTCGTTCAATAATAGATGATCGCGCTCTTTTTTAACGATTGACTTTTCCTGTAAGTTATAGTAAATTAAAAATTAAAGAATATAATTAAATTAAACAACTTGCTGAACAAATGAATTAGAACAACAAGATTGGAATGAAAAGTTTAAATATATTAAAGTAAGAAGGGGTAGAAAAGAACAGTTAAGAATAAATGAGAAGCAGGAAAAGGAGCGGAGATTGATGGAAGAGAATAAACTGACAACGGCAGAGATCAAGGAGTTTATCATGAACTGCGTGCAGGATGGGAGCACCTACACGGTAGCGCAGCTGAAGCAATATATATCGCGCAGGACAGATAAATTATATACACCCGGACAGATTTCCGGTGCACTTATGCAGCTTACGGCAATGGACAAGATTCAGAGCAGGGGTAGAGGCCTGTATATAATAGGAGGTAATGTCGGGGATACAAACACGCATCTCCGGGGATACAGGGAGAATATGAGCGAAGCACAGATCAGATTCCGGGAACAGATCAGAGAGTGTATGGAAACAACGGCAGTGAATTTGCAGCGGATCGTAAATCAGATTGATATGTGGGAGGCTACAGATGAGGAATTTGAGTTCTTGGGTGAGATCAGGAAGCTGAACGATCAGATGAAGAAGATTGCTTCTAAGTGTTAAGGCGTGAAATCTATAAAATTTCCGGAGGTTTATATTTCGGATGTGGAAAGATTTCAAGTTAGGTATATAGATCATAAATATATTGGAGTAGAAAGGAACAACTGATGAAATTATTGCGGACTATTTTTATTCCCGACAACAAATTTTATAAAAGAGTGCTTCTGCTGGCGCTCCCGATCTCTCTCCAGAGCCTGATCACCATTGGCGTCAACATGCTGGACACGATCATGGTGGGGACGTTGGGAGAGCAGGAGTTGTCGGCTACGTCGCTGGCCAATCAATTTATCAATATCTATCATATTTTCTGTATGGGGCTGGGCATGGGGGCATCGGTGCTGGTGTCCCGTTATTGGGGTATGAAGGAGACTGAGCCGGAGAAATCCGCCCTTGCATTGAAAAAGACGATCTGTCTTATGGTACGATTGACCGTAGGGCTTGCGCTGTTGTTTGCAGTGGCTACCCTGACGATTCCCTCCGTGATCATGCGGATGTATACGATGGATACGACAATCATCTCCATGGGAGCGGTCTATTTCCGGTATTCGGTCATTACATATTTCTTCCTGGGCCTTTCTCTGGTCTGCACGATCGCATTGCGCAGTGTGGGACAGGTGAAGATGCCGCTGTATGTATCGATGGGAGCCTTTTTCGTGAACCTGGGAGCCAACTATGCTTTTATATTTGGTAAATTCGGGATGCCGAGAATGGAGATTGCCGGTGCGGCTATCGGAACGCTGATAGCCCGTCTGTTTGAGGCGGGGATGATCTGCGGCTATCTCTTTTTCAGGGATCAGAAGATACATTTCCGGCTGCGGGATCTTTTCATACAGACTAAAGACCTGCTGGGAGAGTACATCCGCATCAGTATTCCGGTGCTGATCAGTGACGGTATTCTGGCCATCGGCAATAACACGGTGGCCATGGTCATCGGGCGTCTGGGAGTAGCCTTCGTGGCAGCCAACGCGATCACCAGCGTTACTCAGCAGATGAGTAATGTGCTGACGCAGGGGGTATCACAATCGGGCGCCATCGTGACGGGCCAGACTTTAGGAGAAGGCAACCGCGAGAAAGCGCAGCAACAAGGCTATGCATTTCTAGGGCTGGGCATCTGTCTCGGATTGTTTGCGGGCAGTGTGATTTTGCTGATCAGCCGGCCGATCATCGGCGCCTACAATGTATCCACAGAGACGGCTATGATCGCGCAGCAGCTGATGAACGCCATCAGTTTTATCATGATCTTCCAGTCTGCCAACAGCATCATGACCAAGGGGGTGCTGCGGGGTGGCGGCGACACGAAGATGCTTATGCTGGCTGACAATATCTTTCTCTGGGTGCTCTCGATCCCCCTGGGGCTGCTGGCAGGATTTGTGTTCCATGTACCGGCTTTCTGGATCTATACGGCATTAAAATTTGATCAGATCGCGAAGGCGGTATGGTGTGTGTTCCGACTTCGCGGCGGTAAGTGGATTAAGAAGATCACGACCGGAGCGGTGTAGATATGGAACCAGGCGACCGGAACAATGTGGATGCTGTCCTGCAGGCCAGCGTCTCTGCCAATAGGCGGCTTTATGAGCGGATAAGGAGGTATAATGAAATTATGTGTGATGCTTTGAAAGAATTGATGAAAGAAGATTTCGACGAAAAGAAGCAGGAAACATTACTTGCAGTAATTGAGAATCTGATGGAGAGCATGAAATTGACGGCAGAGCAGGCGATGGCGGCTATAAAGATTCCTGAAGCAGATCAGGAAAAATATTTGGCCAGGATACGATAGCAAAAGAAGCCATAGTCTGGCTTATATCTTACCTTAGGGTTGCAGACGGATAACTGCTGAGTGTACTGGGGTTATCCCCATCGAATACAGGAATAAGATCAAGAAATGTTTGGATGCGGAGTTAAATCCGGAAAAGGAATACTAATTGTGCCGGGGAAAAGACCGGGCACGGAGATCAGAAGAAAGAGTAGGAGGACAAGAAATATGGCTTTGGCAACGGTCAACTTTTTTTCAAAATGTTTAATGCGTACGGTAACCATAAATGCAGTGGTGCCGGTGGATAAGATAACGTTTCCGGGGATGCCTGTGCGGGAAAAGAAACCCTTTAAGACTTTGTATCTGCTGCATGGGATTTTCGGGAATTATACGGATTGGGTGGATGGTACGCGGATTGCCCGATGGGCGCAGGACCGTAATCTTGTTGTGATCATGCCTTCCGGTGACAATCATTTCTATGTGGACTGTAAGGACACCGGGGAGATGTACGGCGAATTTATCGGCAAAGAGCTGGTTGAAGTGACGAGGGATATGTTTCCTCTATCCCGAAAGAGGGAAGACACTTATATCGCCGGCCTGTCTATGGGCGGCTATGGAGCCGTGCGCAATGGTCTGAAATACTGGGAGACTTTCAGTCATATCGGAGCGTTGTCTGCCGGTTACATTCTGGACAGAGTGATCAATTCGACGGAGGATGATCCCATGCCGACCCATCGTAGGAGCTTCTACAGCCATATTTTTGGAGATCTGGCGGAACTGGTCGGAAGTGATATGGATTATAAGGCTCTGATCCTGCGTTTGAAAGAGCAGAAGGCGGAGATTCCCAGAATCTATATGGCATGTGGTCTAGAAGATTTCCTGTTGGAAACAAATCGCGATTATCATGCGTTCCTGGAAGAAAACGGTGTGGACGTAAGCTACGAGGAAGGCCCGGGAAGCCATGAGTGGGATTTCTGGGACAGATACATACTTAAGC
>CAMWLJ010000134.1 GCA_947175055.1 uncultured Lachnospiraceae bacterium
AGAGCACTTGACTTTTAATCAAGTTGTCTGGGGTTCGAATCCCCAGTGGTTCACTAGAATCTAGCAAAGAGTGATTAGGGGATTCGAACCCCGTTTGACATCCCCAGTGGTTCACTACATTATATTAGGATAGCCTTTGAAAAGTAATCGCCAGTGACTTTTCAGAGGCTTAAATTTTACTGTAAAAGGCTCGGAGGGATCGACTTTTACAGTATGGATGGCCATGTGTCCCGGACGGCGGCAGGCTGAGCATGATGTAAGTTTACTATGGGAATTTGTAGTAGAGTGTGGTACTATTATGTGTGCATAGATTGAAAAATCAAAGATTTTTCAATTTTCTATTTAAGCAGTATCGCAAGCAAGCTTGCGATATGCAGGGGTATTAGTGTGAGAAGAACTTCTAGACTTGCAGCGCAAGTCATGCTTGCAGCAAAGGCTGCGTCGCGAGGAAGTAATGAATCTACATGCCCGGAATGGAGAAAAGAATGAATAGAGTAAAAAGACAATGTTTACTGTTATTTGATCATATTAGTGAGTGCATGGCACCTGTAATCCCCATTGTCCTGGCGGGTGGTATCCTCAAAATGGTAGTGCTGCTTCTCACAGTGCTTTCTGTCATATCTGGCACCACGGAGAGTATCCTTTCCGCAATCGCCACGGCGCCGTTCTATTTTATTCCGGTCCTTGTTGCCAGTTCAGCAGCGAAACATTTTAATACGGATCCTTTAATCGCCATCACCAGTGTGTGTATGATGTTGCTGCCGGATTTTACTGCGTTGATGGAGAGCGGTGAGAAGATAACCTTTCTGACTATTCCGGTAGTGCCTGCAACCTATGCCTACAGTGTGATCCCTATTATCCTACTGATATATTGTATGTCCCACATAGTAAAGTGGTTAAAGAAATTGATCAAGGAGAGCCTGCAGACTTATCTTCTTGCGGCCTGTTCGATCTTTATTACGGCTCTGTTGGGAATACTTGTGATCGAACCGACTGTCAGCCTGATCAGCCGTTTGTTGGCGGATGCACTTAATACGATGCAGGCAAAAGCGCCTATCCTGGCGTGGGGGATTTTTGCGGGACTAACGTTTCTGCTGGTGTCTACGGGAATGCACTGGATATTTATGACACTGGCAATTACTCAGATCGGCTTGACCGGTGTAGATTATGGCATTATGGTGGGGCTGTTCATCTCCAATATGTCGTTTGGAGGCTGTGATCTGGGAGTTTTTCTGAAGGCAAAGCAGAAAGAAAAGAAGACAATGGCGCTCAGCGCAATGATAACGGCATTAATTCCGGGGATTACGGAACCTTCTATTTTTGGGGTGTGTTTTAAGGAGAAAACACCGATGGTCGGAAATATTGTCGGCTGTATGGTGGCAGGGATCGTGCAGGGAATTTTGACGGTGCACTGTTTCATTTTTACCTTCCCCAGCATTCCATCTATGCTGATGTTTTACAGTGCAGATGAGCCATCGAATCTAATAAAGGCGGTCATAGTCGGAGTGGTCGCATTTGTAGCCAGCTTTGTCGTAACAGCGCTTGTATATCGGGATCATCAGGAACTTGGAGAAAATAAATGATCGCTATAAGAATATGCGATGTTTGTGCCGAAGCAGATATTGGGATTCCGTGAAATGGAATCATGGGGGCAGTTATGAAAAAAATTATGTTTTTTGAGGGTGATATAGAAACACAGGGATATTTTTCCAGGCAGATCGCAGAGGCAATGCAGGCGTTGGGCCATGAAGTCTTTCTTTATGATCTGAGCAGACCATGGAGCAGCACAGAAAAGTTTTTTCGTTTTTTTGAAAAAGGAAATACAGTGTTGATCAATTTTAATTTCCACGGAATGAGCGGGGAAGAATTTTTCCTGGATGAAAACAACAGAATGATGTGGGATGCACTTGACATACCGAGTTACAATATAGTTGTGGATCATCCGATGTATTATCATCACTTTTTGGAGAAGGTTCCGGGTAACTATCATCATATTAGTATAGATCGAAATCATGAGAAATATATGAAGCGGTTTTTCCCGGATATCAAGAGGGGGCCATTTCTGCCGCTGGCCGGCACGCAGCTGTATCCGAACAAGTCAAATGTGCCTATTGCATATAGGAAATATGACGTAATGATGGTGGGAAACTATTGTGTACCGCAGACATTTGAGCGGTTTATTACCAGGATCGATGAGGAGTATACAGCATTTTACTATGGGATGATCGATGACCTGATGTCGAATCCCCATAAGACCGTGGAGGAAGTGGCTGAGGAGCATTTGATTGAGGAATTGGGCGAGGTGCCGGAAGAAGAACTGAAGAAAACAATGGCGGCGTTGACCTTTATTGACCTGTATGTCCGCTATACCTTGCGGGGCAGAGCAGTACAGGAATTGGTAGATGCGGGTATCAGGGTGCATGTTTTTGGCGATGGATGGGAGGCTTTGCCTTGCAGGCACACGGAGAATCTGTTCCCGATGAGCAATCTGGATTCTGCAGGCTGCTTAAAGAAGCTATGTCAGGCAAAGATATCGCTGAATGTGATGCCGTGGTTCAAGGATGGTGCACATGACCGGATATTTAATTCTATGTTGAATGGTGCCGTTTGTCTTACAGATAGCAGTATATATCTGGATGAGGTCTTGCATGACGGCGCTGATTGTGGTATTTATTCATTAAAGGAGTTAAGGCATCTGCCGGAGATCGCAGGAAAACTGCTTGCGGAGCCGGAGCGTATGCAGCAGATCGCCGATGCGGGATATCAAATGGCGAAAGCCGGCCATACGTGGGCACATAGGGCATGGCAACTGCATATATTGCTGGAGGAGTCTTTGTCATAAAGAAATATGCGGCGCGAAAGTATACTAGGAGGAGAGGCATTGGGTATGAATATTCTTAAGAAGCACAGGCAGAGAAGAAGAGAACGGATTCAAGAGCTTTATGAGAGACATAAGCGTATTCGGGCATTATTAAAGGAGCATGGCGCAGATATACTCAGCTCAGAGAACTTTAAGGGAACACGCAGACATATCCAACACGGCAATATGACGGTACACAGTCATGTCATAAATGTGGCCCGCTACAGCCTTCTGATCAACAGAAAGCTGCGGATCGGATGTAATAAGCATGATCTGATCAGAGGTGCGCTTTTGCATGATTATTTCCTCTACGATTGGCACGACAAGGAGCATCTTTCGGAGCGGAAGCGGCTGCATGGGTTTTGGCATCCGGGAATCGCGCTGCGGAATGCGGAGAAAGAATATGAACTGAATGATGTACAGAGGGAAATCATCAGAAAACATATGTGGCCTTTATCGGTGGTGCCCCCTACCTGCAGGGAAGCGTGGGTAGTTACCACAGCTGATAAATACTGCTCGTTAATGGAGACGATCGGGCTGCACAAGGGGCATGGTGCACAGGCATCCTGAGGAGGATATGGCAGAAGATAAGCGGGAATAAGATGCAGGAAAACAGAGACAGACAGGAACAGGATGTAGAATACAACGGTTTGTATACAGAACTGACCAGATATTGTGCAGGTGACCACTATCCGTATCATATGCCGGGGCATAAGCGGAATGGGGAAGCAGGACCGATGGCACGGTATTACGAGATTGACATTACGGAGATAGATGGTTTCGATGACCTGCATCGTGCGGAAGGGATACTAAAGGAGGCACAGGAGCGCGCAAACAGGCTATATGGCGGGAGTGAGACGGAAACCTTCTATCTGGTCAATGGGAGCACATGCGGCGTATTGGCTTCTATCATGACAGCCGCGGCGCGGGGGGAGGAGATCCTGGTCGCCCGTAACTGTCACAAGTCGGTCTATCATGCCGCCATCTTACAGGAGCTGGAACTGTATTATTATCATCCGGCCGTGATAGAAGAGTACGGCATATGCGGTGGTGTGAATGCGGAAGAGATCGCATATCTTTTGAGACAGCATGCAGACTGCAAGGCGGTGGTGATCACTTCGCCTACTTACGAGGGGATCCTTTCCGATGTGCGTGCGGTTGCAGATGTGGTGCATGGGCAGGATAAGATTCTGATCGTGGATGCAGCGCATGGGGCGCATCTGGGGATTGACGGCAAGCAGCCACCTGGTGCCGTTTCGTGTGGGGCGGATCTGGTGATCCATAGCCTGCACAAAACATTGCCGGCCATGACACAGACGGCGCTTTTGCATGTGCAGGGAACAAGAGTCGATCGTGACAGGCTGCGCAGGTATCTTAGAATGCTGCAAACAAGTAGTCCGTCCTACGTACTGATGGCGAGCATGGATAGCTGCATCCGTTATGTGGAGTCGTATGGTGCAGAGCGCTGCATGCTTATGCGGCAGGAATATGACATTTTTTGTAAAAAAATAGACAAATGCAAGCATATACGGATTGGCCGTATACCGCATGGAAAAACCAGGAAGGATGAAGAAAGTGCTTCGACTCTATCGGGCAGACCGGAGCGAAGCAGCTCTATAGAAAGAAAGTATCATATTGCCGCCTGGGATATCGGCAAAATTCTGCTCTATACCTGGGACGGCAGTTTGCATGGACGGCAGTTATACGACCTGCTTAGAGAGGAATATCATCTGCAGATGGAGATGGCGGCAGAGAAATATGCGTTGGCCATCATGACGATAATGGATACGCAGGAAGGCTGGCAGAGATTGGCTGATGCGCTACGGCAGATTGATGATAGGATAGAGACAGGGAACATTGCCATCCATGAAAGAACGCCGGATGAGGAAAGAGACACAGAACCGTACAGTTTTGTAAGCATCACTGCCGGAATGGACAGGGAATACAGGAATCCGGGCAGACCCGGCGGAGACGATACAGGATGCGGCAGGGCAGATACAGCCCATAACAAAGGCGACATGACAGCAGCGCAGGCATATCTGGGAGCGCGGGTGCAAGTGCCGCTTGCAGAATGTGCAGGAAAAGTGGCGGCGGAGTTTATCAATCTATACCCTCCGGGTATTCCGCTTGTAGTGCCGGGAGAGATCATAGGTGATGATCTGCCTGAACTGATCCGAAAGTACCAAAGCATGGGATTGCAGGTTCAGGGATTACAGTTAAGTTATAGCCACTCGACTCGTTGCTCGCGGGAATAAATTGTAAATGTAATATTTGAAATTGCGGCGAAAATGTGGCATTATAAAAGAAGAGACAGTTATCGATAAAAGGTATTTTGCAATATGGGAAAAATCGTGTGCCTGATGGGCAAGAGTTCATCGGGAAAGGATACAATCTATAAAAAACTGCTGTCACAGGAGAAAGTGGCTCTGCAGCATATTGTTCCCTACACTACCAGGCCGATCAGGGCAGGGGAGAGAGACGGAATTGAGTATCATTTTACGGATGAGGACGGTTTTCAGGAACTGCTTTGCAAGGGTGATGTGATCGAAGCAAGGGCCTATCATACAAGATTGGGATTGTGGCGCTATTTTACAGTGAGAGATGACAGCATTGATCTGGAGAGACATTCCTATCTGATGATCATCACACTGGAGGGGTATGGACAGATCCGGAAATTTTACGGTAAGGACAAGGTGCTGCCGGTTTTGATCGAACTGGATGACGGAGTAAGACTTCAGCGGGCGCTGGATCGGGAGAAGGCACAGGATCAACCCAAATACGAGGAGATGTGCAGGCGTTTTTTGGCAGACGCGGAGGATTTCTCGGAGGAGAAGATCCGGGAAGCAGGGATCGAGAGAAGATTTCATAATGATGAACTGGACAATTGTCTGGAGGAGATCATGATCTGCCTGGAGGAGAACTTGTGATCGCGTCTGTTTTAGCATCGGCATAAGATAAGAAGGAGGTGACAGGCATGGATATTAAGGTAAGCGGTGTGCAGCAGGCGGCACCGGTGGAGCAGACAGTACAGGCACAGGAGACAGACGGCACTTTCAAGTTCACGCTTGTCAGCAGGATAGAGGAGCAGG
>CAMWLJ010000135.1 GCA_947175055.1 uncultured Lachnospiraceae bacterium
ATGATACTGCTGCCATTCTTGAATATGTCCAGAATATCATTTTAGAGCATTTAAAACGAGGGGTATTTTATCTATCTGAAAAAGGGCTATATAAATGATGTGACAGGCAGCAGGAACATACATTGTATGAAAACATCAGAAGTAAGGCGGATTATCGGGAAAACACGCAAGCGGTAGATGATTAGGAAATAGCATAAAGTGTCCTTTATGTACCTTTTATGCGTCCATTATTGAGCCAATAACGGACTTTTATAAATTCTTTTTTCATAGATAATTTCAATATCAAAAAGGAAAGGTGGTGAAAGATGATGAAAAAGCAAGAAACATAAAGAAAACCCTTGAAAATACTGGACTTTCAAGGGTTTTATAAAATCTCTTATTCTTCCTGTAATTATCTCTTGGAGAACTGCGGTGCACGTCTCGCTGCTTTGAGACCGTATTTCTTTCTCTCCTTCATACGAGGATCTCTTGTCAAATAACCCGCTTTCTTCAGAGTCGGTCTGTAGTCAGAGTCTGCCTGAAGCAGTGCTCTCGCGATACCATGTCTGATCGCACCTGCCTGACCAGTGTATCCGCCACCTTTAACGGTGATGATCGCATCAAACTTATCCACTGTGTCGGTCGCTACAAGCGGCTGACGTACGATAACCTTGAGCGTCTCTAATCCTAAATAATCATCAATGGTGCGCTTATTGATGGTAATCTCACCTTTACCCGGTACAAGATATACTCTTGCAACAGATTTCTTTCTTCTGCCGGTTCCGTAATATTTTGCTGCTGACTTAGCCATTATTCTAATCTCCTTTCAGTCCCTGTGAATTAAAATGTCAATGTTTCCGGCTTCTGCGCCGCATGCGGATGTTCTGCGCCTGCATATACATGAAGCTTTGTATACATTTGTCTTCCCAAAGGCCCTTTCGGGAGCATACCTTTTACTGCATGCTCAACCACTCTCTCAGGATGCTTCTGCATCATCTCTTTCAGGGTAGTCTCTTTCATACCGCCCACATAGTCAGAGTGATGATAGTAAATCTTCTGATCCAGTTTCTTACCGGTAACCTTAACCTTCTCCGCATTCACTACGACTACATAGTCGCCAGTATCCATATGCGGTGTGAAGATCGGTTTGTTCTTGCCTCTCAACACTTTAGCAACTTCGGATGATAAACGTCCGAGTGTCATATCAGTCGCGTCAACTACATACCATTTTCTATCGATCGTAGCCGGGCTTGCCATAAAAGTTTTCATCAATATTACCTCCAAAATAGTAAACTGTGTTGTTCCTCCTGCTCTTCATGCGGATGTCCGGCCACACTCATGAACTTCGCAACAACGGGTGTATCCTGCTTCTTATCTTCAAAATGCATTGCCGGGGCTTTGGCTTAGCATTTCTTCACACTTCATACCCGCCTATTATAGTATACGCTCCCGCGTGTGTCAATACATTTTTTGCCTGTTTTCGGCGGATTTAGGAGATTTTTCAATAGGATGGATGCGTTACGGTCTGCCAAAGGACAGGCCGTGAATTGTGCTATTTAGAGAAGCTGCCTAAGAGAAGACTTAAGATGATTGAATTCCTGCCAAAAAAGTGATAAAATTCTATCGTCGGAAGCGATAAACGCCTACGCAAAATCAAAGATCCCGCTGCAAACAGCCACTCGGCTCATTGCTCGCGGGAATAAATGAAAGAGGTATTTTTATGAATAAATACATTCTCAGCTGCTGTTCCACCGCCGACTTATCGGAAGAACATTTCCGCAGCCGTTCCATCTCCTATATCTGCTTCCATTATGAATTGGACGGCGTGCAGTATCCGGACGATCTTGGCAGATCCATACCATTCGACCGCTTCTACGAGGCCATGACAAACGGTGCAGATACCAGGACTTCCCAGATCAACGTAGAGGAATACAGCAACTACTTTGAATCTTTCCTCAAAGACGGCAAAGACATTCTTCACCTGACGCTGTCTTCCGGCATCTCCGGCAGTATCAATTCCGCCATGGTGGCAAGAGATCACCTGCTGGAACAGTATCCCGACCGTAAGATCTATATCGTAGACTCACTGGCAGCTTCCTCCGGCTATGGTCTTCTAATGGACAGACTGGCCGACCTACGGGATGAGGGTCTAAGTCTGGATGAAGTCCATACCTGGGCTAACGCCAATCGTCTGAAGCTCAACCACTGGTTCTTCTCCACGGACCTTACCTTCTATATTAAAGGCGGCCGCATCTCCAAAGCCTCCGGCTTCATCGGCGGTATGCTGAGCATCTGCCCTCTGCTGAATGTCAACCACCTTGGCCAACTGATCCCCCGCTACAAGATCCGCACCAAACGCAAGGTCATCCAGGCCGTCGTGGACAAGATGGAAGAATGCATCGAAGAGGGTCGGGACTACAGCGGCAAATGCTATATCTCGAATTCCGCCTGCGAAGAAGATGCCAGAGCCGTGGCTTCCCTGGTCGAGGAACGTTTCCCGCATCTAGACGGCAAAGTTCTGATCAACAGCATCGGCACCACCATCGGCAGCCATACCGGCCCCGGCACAGTCGCCGTATTCTTCTGGGGAAAAGAACGGACTGACTAACGCATCGTTACATTTACTTCTATCCGATCAAATAGATGAAGTACGCTGCATATCCCGCCAGCAGGCACACACCGCCGAATCTGCCCAGTCTGTGCCTGCGGAATACCAATACCCACAACAGCACTGCCGCCGCAATGCAGGCTACACTGTCTACCATAAAGGCTGATGCATAGGAAACCGGCGTGATCAATGCCGATGTCCCCACCACAAACAAAATGTTGAATATATTGCTGCCCACGATATTGCCCACCGCGATATCCGCTTTGCCCTTGACTGCTGCGGTAGCCGAGGTCACAAGTTCCGGCAGCGACGTGCCAAAGGCCACAATGGTCAGTCCGATCAGCCTCTCGCTCATACCAAAGATCCTCGCCAGCTCCGTGGCCGCATCCACCGCCACATCAGAGCCGACCACGATCATCACGCCGCCCAGCACGATCAACAACAGCATCTTCCAGACAGACATCTCCTTGCCTTCACCCGGTATTTCCTCCGGCATGTCCCCTCCGTGCTTCGCCATCCACAGCAGATACAGCAGATAGCCGATCATAAACGCCCAGAGGATAAGTCCGTCTGTCCATCCTACCACATTGTCCGTCAGTCCCACCCCCATCAACAGCGCCGTCACGGCAACGACGAAAGGGATTTCATAACGTACCGTAGACTTCTGCACGGCGATAGGCTTAATAACTGATGTAATCCCAAGGATCAAGAGCACATTCAAAATATTACTGCCTACAATATTACCGATCGTGATCTCAGCGCTGCCCTTGAGCGCCGCTGACACACTGACCGCCGCCTCCGGAAGCGATGTGCCCATGGCCACGATCGTCAGGCCGATCACCAGCTGCGGAATACCGAATTTCTCCGCCAGCTTACTCGCCCCTTCCACAAACCAGTCCGCTCCCTTGACCAAAAGAGCAAACCCCACTGCCAACAATACTAACTGCATAACAACTGCCATAATACCCTGCTCCTTTCTCATCCTACCGCCTGCCTGCGGCATATCCTCTTGCGCGATCTCTGAAGATGCCCCGAATCTTCGACATCGTCTCTTTACATTACCTGAAATCTCAGACAAACAAAAAGAGACCTCCGGCATCTTCAATGCTAAAAGTCTCGTTCTTTCTATGATAGAAAGCTAGAAAGCGTGTAAACATGGCATGCGCCAGGGTATGTTGCTTACACAGGATAACTACTCCCTCTTAACGTGTACTACATTTGTATCGCATGACGGTAGAGTATCACAGGATGATTTCCCTGTCAAGACAAGAATCCCCATTCTTTGCAAGTTTTATACAAAAGACTCCATGCCCTTCAACGCGATACGAATCCACAGACAATCCCTGCCCCTTCCTTAGTGTATCTTTGCCAGCGATTCCTCCGACAGGATCTTCTTAATATTGAGCATAAAAAGGATGGACGCCGTAGCCGCCGAGAGCGTATCGGAGATCGGTTCCGCCCAGTACACGCCCATCACTCCTATGAAACGCGGCAGGATGATAGCCAGCGGAATCAGGAGGATGATCTTACGCAGTACGGCAATAAAGAGCGAGATCTTCGCCTGCCCCAACGCAAGGAATGTGGGCTGAATCCCATTCTGCAGACCGAATACCAGCATACCCGCCATGAAGATCGGCATCACTTCCCCCGTAAGGGCCACCAGCTGCGTCTCATTGGTAAAGAACCCGGCATAGAATCTCGGCAGGAACATGGTAGTGGCCGTGGAGAGGAACCTGAATCCGAAACACATCCCTATCATCCAGCAGTACAGCTGTTTGACCCTGCTAAAATTCCTGGCCCCGTAATTGTAACTGACAATGGGAGTCATGCCCTGCGTAAAGCCGTTGATAGGCGCAGAGAACAGCTGCATGATACTCTGCATGATCGTCAAAGAACCCACATGCAAATCTCCACCGTAAGTCTGCAGACCATGATTCAATACAATGCTGATAAAGCTCTCTGTGGCGTTCATGATAAAAGGCGAGATACCTAACGAAAACACACTTCCCAGGATCCTGCCCTCCAGACGCATACAGCTTCTGCGAATCTTCAGGGAAGTCTTTTTCCCAAGTAAAAAGGACATGACCCAAGCCGCACTCAGTCCCTGCGATATCACTGTAGCAATAGCCGCCCCCTTCACCCCCAGATGAAGGCCGAAGATAAAGACCGGATCCAACACGATATTGGCTACTGCACCGATCAGCACGGAGAACATGGCGATCCGCGGCTGACTCTGACAGATGATAAAGGCATTAAGCCCCAGCGCCAGTTCCACAAACAACGTACCGAGCAGATAGATCGACAGATAATCCATAGCATAGCCTATCGTGGCATCACTGGCCCCAAACATATAGAGAAGCGGTCTCTGAAACGCATAGAAGAAAGCCATCAGGAACACTGTACAGATCAGCAGGAAACTGACGCTGTTGCCGAGAATCTTCTCCGCATGTTCTCTGTCCCCTTTGCCCAGCCAGATAGCGGATAAGGGCGCGGCACCGTTGCTGATAAAAGCAGAGAATGCCGAGATGAACACCGTGATACAGAAGGTCACACCCACACCCGTTAGGGCATTGGCACCCACGCCTTCCATATGGCCGATATAGATCCGGTCGATGATACTGTATAAAATATTGATGATCTGTGCCAGGATAGCCGGCAAAGTCATGCTTACCATCAATCTGCCGATGGGCTGTGTCGCCATCCGCTCTTCCCGTGTCATAGTTGTTTTCGTTTCTGTTGCCATTTATATCTCCCTCGATTATGATAATATGAGAAGTATTCATGTATCCTGCAAAAGAATTACTGAAATCCGTCATGATGCATCATATACCAAATTACGGCTTTTGGCAATATCGGTTTTACTACCATTATCATCACAGATCAGGGCAGTATATAAAACAACGAAAGAGAGGATTTCTCATGCCATTACTTAACAGAATCTGGCGCGGCGATACCGTATATCAGGAGCCGGTCTGTTTCTCGGAACAGTCACGCATTCCTTTTCTTCACCGCAGTGCTTACATCAGGCCTTACACCGGACAAACGGAGACCGCGTGGCTCAGATTGCCCGGACGCCTTAACCCTATATGCTAAGAAAGAGGAGATCTATGCCGCCTGCCATAGGCCTTGCACCGATCTCCTCTTTTGTCTCATGCGGCCCGCCAGGCGGCAGGTTGAGCATGATGGTGGTTTACTATGAAAGTTTATTATAAGCGTTGTCTTACTCTGCCATATAGATGGCTACTGTTTTCTCGATTTCATCCAGCG
>CAMWLJ010000136.1 GCA_947175055.1 uncultured Lachnospiraceae bacterium
AATTCTCCACGTAATCCACATAATCCGTCTCGCTGGCAAACAACATATACTCCCCGTTAACATATCCCATATAACCGCTTTCCACTGTATAACCCTTCATGATCCTTACCTCTTCCTTTCTCTTTATTCCCGCGGGCAACGAGCCGGGTGGCTGTCTGCAGACATTTGGCATCTCTTTTCCACTCCTGCCCTTCCGGCAATCGAACTTCTGTTCTTCTCTGAAATAAGGATACAAAAAATAGAGTCCGTTAATCCGGACTCTACAAATAAAATTTCAATATTATCAAAATAATTGCTCAAATACTCCGAACCTCATCAGGTACATGAATCGTCTATCTTACCATCATTCCCCTGACCCGCTCCACAATCCGCGCCAGCTCCTCCACTACGGTATCCAGTTCTTCCCGCGTATTTTCCTCACTGAGCGTGAGCCGCAGCGATCCCCGCGCCCGTTCTTTGGACAATCCCATCGCCAGCAGCACATGTGAAGGATCCACGGCGCCTGAGGTACACGCCGACCCTGCCGATGCACAGATCTGCGCCATATCAAGCATGATCAGCATGGTCTCTCCCTCCATGCCTGCAAAACTGAAATTCACGTTATTCGGCAAACGCCTTGCCCGATGGCCGTTCAGCGCCACATCCGGGATCTCCGCTTCTATCCGCCCGATCAGATAATCCCGCAACATCCGTTCCTTCTGCGCCCGCTCTTCCATATGCTCATGCGCCCGTCTGGCTGCAGCGGCCATCCCCACGATCCCGGGCACATTCTCCGTGCCGGCACGCCGGCCTCTCTCCTGCTGTCCGCCGTGGATAAAGGAACGGATTCCCGCCTTTTTCCCTACATAAAGAAAGCCCGTGCCCTTCGGCCCGTTAAATTTGTGTGCACTGGCCGAAAGCAGGTCGATATGATATTCCTGCACCGCCATCGGCAGATGCCCATACGCCTGCACCGCATCGGTGTGAAACAAAATGCCATGCGCCGCCGCGATCTCCCCGATCTCCTTCACCGGCTGAATCGTCCCCACCTCGTTGTTGGCCGTCATCACGGAAATCAGGATCGTATCCGGCCGAATCGCCCGCTCAAGCTGTCCGGGATCCACCAGCCCTTCAGAATCCACATCCAGATAAGTGACCCTGGCTCCCATTTTTTCCAGATATTCACACGTGTGCAGCACCGCATGATGCTCGATCCGCGAAGTGATAATATGCCTGCCCTTATCCTGCCACGCCTCGAACACCGCCTTCAGCGCCCAGTTATCCGACTCCGATCCGCCCGCCGTAAAATAGATCTCATTCGCCTCGGCCCCCAGCGTCCCGGCAATCGTCTCTCTGGCCCGCAGAAGCGCCTTCCTGCTCTCACCCGCAAGACCGTATATGCTGCCCGCATTCCCATAATATTCCGTAAAATAAGGCAGCATAGCCTCCACCACCTCAGGCGCCGTCCTGGTGGTGGCCGCATTATCCAAATAAATCATCTGTCCTCTGTCCTTTCTTCCCCCCTGCTACAGCAGCAGATCCTCCATATCCCTCAGCAGCGCCTCCGTCAGCCCCAGCAGCAGCGCCTCATCCTTCTCGATCACGCCGCACTTCTTATACCGCATCCGAAACATCGGCACACCCTTAGGCTCGAACGTGAGCCTGCCTTCGTAAGCCTGCAGCAGGCGGGGAATATTCTCCACCCGGATGCGGGCGTCCGGCCGCAGCTGGAAGCGGATCGTCTCGTCTTTGCCCTTCACCTCCGGCATGTACAGCTTATGGGCATGGGAACGGATCAGCGCGATGCGCAGCAGATTTTCCGCCGACTTGGGTATCTCCCCGAAACGGTCCAGCAGCTCTTCCCGCATGTCGTCGCATTCCTTTTCATTCTCGATCCCCGCGATCCTCTTATAAATATCCAGCTTCTGCACCTCATTGACGATATAGGATGCCGGAATATATGCGTCTGCCTCCAGATCGATACTCGTATTGAAATCTTCGATCGTGGAAATCCCCTTGAGATTCTTCACCGCCTCATTCAGCATCTTGCAGTACAAGTCATACCCTACCGCCTGCATATGGCCGTGCTGCTTTGCGCCAAGCAGATTTCCCGCTCCCCGGATCTCCAGATCGCGCATGGCAATCTTAAAGCCGCTGCCAAGCTCCGTAAATTCCTTGATCGCTCCCAGTCTTTTCTCCGCGATCTCCTTGAGCATCTTGTTTCTTTTATACATTAAAAACGCATACGCCGTCCGGTTGGAACGCCCCACCCGGCCGCGCAGCTGATACAGCTGGGAAAGCCCCATCTGATCGGAATCGTGGATGATCATCGTATTCACATTGGAGATGTCAAGCCCCGTCTCGATGATCGTCGTGGACACAAGCACGTCAATCTCCCCGTCGATAAAGTCATACATGATGCGCTCCAGTTCATTCTCCTTCATCCTGCCGTGCGCAAAACTCACGTTGGCCTCCGGCACCAGCTTCTGGATCATGGCCGCCACATCCGCGATGTTGTTGACCCTGTTATAGACATAGTAGACCTGTCCTTCTCTGGAAAGCTCCCTGACGATCGCCTCTCGCACCAGTTCCTCATTGTATTCGCAGACAAAAGTCTGGATGGGCTGCCTGTCCCCCGGCGCCTCCTCCAGCACACTCATATCCCGGATCCCGATCAGGCTCATATGCAGCGTCCGCGGGATCGGCGTGGCCGTTAACGTCAGCACGTCCACATTTTCCTTTAACTTCTTGATCTTTTCCTTGTGGGCTACCCCGAAGCGCTGCTCCTCGTCGATGATCAAAAGCCCCAGATCTTTGTACTCCACATCTGCGGATAACACCCGGTGCGTACCGATGACGATATCCACCATGCCCTTCTTCAAATCCGTGATCGTCTTCTTCTGCTCTGCCGCCGTGCGGAACCGGGAGAGCAGATCGATCCGCACCGGAAAATCCTTCATCCGCTGCACAAACGTATTATAATGCTGCTGCGCCAGAATGGTTGTGGGCACCAGATAGACTACCTGCTTGTTCTCCTGCACCGCCTTGAAGGCCGCCCGGATGGCGATCTCCGTCTTGCCGTACCCCACATCGCCGCAGATCAGGCGGTCCATGATCCTGCTGCTCTCCATATCCTCCTTGGTGGCCATGATCGCGCTGATCTGATCCTCCGTCTCCTCGAAGGGGAACATCTCTTCAAATTCCCGCTGCCAGACCGTATCCTTGCCGTACTGGAAGCCCTCGCTCTGCTGTCTTGTCGCATACAGCTCCACCAGATCCTGCGCGATCTCGTCCACCGCACTGCGCACCTTCGACTTGGTCTTGTTCCACTCCTGGGTGCCCAGCTTATTTAACTTCGGCTTCGTTCCCGCCTCCGCGGAAGCATATTTCTGGATCACGTCAAGCCCCGTGGCCAGCACATAGAGGATGCCGCCGTCCCGGTAGGATATCTTCATATAATCCTTGACGATCTTATCGACCTCCACCTTCTCTATCCCCTGATAGACGCCGAGGCCGTGGCTCTCATGCACCACGTAATCCCCCACCCGCAGCTCATTGAAATCATTAATCTTCTGACCCTGGTAGACTTTTTTCTTCTTCTTTTTCTTCTTCTCCGCGCCGAAGATATCGCTCTCCGAGATCACGATGAATTTCAGCAGCGGATACTCGAATCCTTTCAGCACCCGGCCGTAGTAAGTCATCACTTCCCCGGGCTGCACCTCCCGCATGGGATCCTCCGTATAAAAGGCGCTGATCTCCTGCTCCTGCAAATCCTCCGCCAGCCGCTTCGCCCGGGTTCTGGAACCGGAAAGCAGCAGGATGCGGTAACCCTTTTTCTTATAACCGGCCAAGTCTCTCACCAATGCTTCAAAACTGTTATTATAGGAAGACAGACTTCTTGTCTGGATATCAAATTTCCGGTCCGCCTTGAACAGCGGGTTTTTCCCGTCCATCATGGAAAGCGTCACCACCCGGCCTCTGGCGATCCTGGCCGCCGTCTCCTCCGCGCTGTACAGGATGTTCATCTGCCCGGGCAGGATATAGCCCTTTTCCAGACGATGCATCATGCTCTCCCGAAACTCCAGCTCCACCGCCGCAGCATGTTCCTTTACCCGCAGCGGTTCCTCCACAAACACACAACTGCCGCCCCGCCCCGCCGTTCCTGCGGAAAAATTGTCGATACAGTCCAGAAAATCAGACAACGCCGGATAAAAATAGTGCACATAGCTTTCCAGATTCACCGCGCCCCGGGACAATCCCAACTCCAGCAGCTGTTCCTCCAGCTCTCTGATCTGCGTCTCGATCCGGTGGGCCTCCTCCGTCTTCATCTCTTTTCTGAGGCGGTCGGCATGAGCCCTGCACTCCGTCTCAATCTTTTTCAGGCCGCTTCGCAGTTCTTCATCCGTCAGGATCAGCTCCGTAGCCGGAAAGATGGTGACCGATTCCAGCTTCTCAATGGAACGCTGGCTTAAGATATCAAAGCTGCGGATGGACTCCACATCCTCTCCCCACAGCTCGATCCGATAAGGGTTCTCCTCCGTCAGATCGAAGATATCAACGATACCGCCCCGGATGCTGAACTGCCCCGGCGCCTCCACCTGATAATTTTTCTCATAACCCAATTCCACAAGCTGCGTGGCCAGCTCTTCCTCCGCCAGAACACTCTGCCTGTCAATGCGGATCACATGCTGCCGCCAGGATTCCATCGGGATCTGCGGCGCCATCAACGCATCATAGGTGGTGATCACCGTCGTCGGCCGGCCTTCCATCAGCCTGCGCAGACAGCGGATCCGCTCCATCGTCAGCTGATTACCGTGGATATCCGCCTGAAAAAAGATCAGATCCTTGGCCGGATACAGCATCACATTCCTGTCATAAAATTTATAGTCCTCGTACAGCTCCTTTGCCCGCAAATCATTAAAAGTAACGATGATCTTATTCCGAAAACCATCGCCAATCCCATAAACCATATGCAGCTTCTGAGAATCCACACACCCGCTGAGCGCCACGCAGGCCTGCTTACTCACAAGCATTTTCTTGATCTCTTCATATTCTCCCAGTTCTTCCAGGGGAGCCAGTAAAGCCCTCACATCTTACCTCCGCTTAATCAATATCCTTCTTTCTGATTGCCGTCAACGATTCTTCTTATTAAACTGATTCATGGCCGCATCCGGCCCTTCCGCGATCATCATTTCCACAGCCTCCGCTGCCCTCGTGATGCTCTCATCCATAATCTCCCGCTCTTTGTCCGAAAAATGCCCCAGCACATAGTCCGCCAGATCATATCCGTCAGGTTTCTCGCCCACACCCATTTTCACCCGACAGAACTCATCATGCCCCAGGTGCAGAATGATATTCTTAAGTCCGTTGTGACCGCCAGCGCTCCCTTTCTTGCGAATGCGGATCTGTCCCGGCTCCAGGCTGACATCGTCCGCGATCACGATCAGCTCACTCTTCTCATCCACCTTATAAAAGTCTATGACCTGTCTTATGCTTTCACCACTCAAATTCATATAAGTCTGAGGTTTGACCAGCACAACTTTCTGGCCACCCACATACCCCTTGCCGATGATGGCCTTATGCTTGCGCTCACCTACCGTGATCTGATTCTTCCCGGCGATCGCATCTATCACTTCAAATCCGATATTGTGCCTCGTATTCTGATATTTCCTGTCCGGATTCCCCAAGCCTGCGATAATATACATACTGCCCTCCTGCGTTTCTGTATTTTTATGAAATAATACTCTCATCCTGTCAAACAAAATGCCGCTGCCTCCCTGTTCAATATTTCCAGTAACCCGCTTTAGTCGATCCAACCCGCACAATGATTCCATGGTCTTTTAACTTCTTTGTCGCAC
>CAMWLJ010000137.1 GCA_947175055.1 uncultured Lachnospiraceae bacterium
CTTGGGCTTGTCAAATGCCTGTTTGAAGACTTGAAAGTTTCTTTTGAACCGGGACTGTTCCATGTGGGACTGGATGAAGCTTTTGAATTCGGAAAAGGAAAGAATAAGGCATTGCTGGAGCAGGGAGGCGGCGAAAGACTGCTGGTTTCTTACATTGAGGCGTTACATAAAATGCTGGGCGATGAAGGATTCCGGATGATGATGTGGGACGACCTAATGAGCAAATATCCGCAGATGGTCGGTAAAGTTCCGGAAGATATCCTGATCATGAACTGGGGCTATGACAGAAAGTATCCCGTGGAGCGGAAGGCACAATATCTGCAGGAAGCGGGCAGGCGTTTCTGCCTGTCGCCCGGTACGTCCAACTGGTCTTCTTTTGTCGGTCTGACAGACAATATGCTGTTAAATATCAGGCGCACTGCGGCAGCGGCGCATAAGTACGGGGCGGAAGGGATGCTTGTCACCGATTGGGGAGATATGAACCACCTGCAGTACCAGCCGGTCAGTTATCCGGGATTCGCTTATGGAGCGGCCTGGGCCTGGAATCGAGAAGGGATGAAGGAGGAAGAACTGGCAGATGCTTTGAACGGATTCGTGTTTGCAGATACTTCCGGCAGGATGGGACAGATCGCACTGCAGGCCGGCAGATTTTATCTGGAAGAGGAGTTCCGTCTGCCTTGTCGTTCCCTGGCCTGTCTGCCGCTGATGTTCGGCAGGATATCCCGGCGGGAATATGAGGAAAAGGTCAGGTGGCTGGCAGAAAGCGTGACTTTCTTCTCGCCGCCGGAGGTATGCAGCGCATATCTGGAGAGCTATGAAACCCGGAAACCGTTTCAGGCAAAGCTGCTGTATGGTTTTCTGGAAGCGCGGCTGGCGGAACTGGACAAGGTGCGCCTGGAGGGGATGGATGGAGCCCTGATCGTCAGGGAATACCGGAATGCGCTTAAGATATTGCTGTATCTGACGCAGGTGCGGGAAGAGATCCTGGAAGGAGCAGGAAGCGGCGGATATGACAGACTGTACCCGGAGATCGTGGAGGAACACGAAAGCCTGTGGATGGCGAGAAACAAGAGAAGCGGCCTGGAAGACGGCATGCGGATGTTTGAACGGATCTGTTAACGGTGTTTAGCGCCTCGTGGCAGGGTATCCGGCCGATAAAGCTTTAGCTGCCTTTAGCTGCAGGCCGCATGCCGTTTCTGCTTATACTTGATATTGTCTGACCGATTGCATATAATAAAACTTAGCCGGCATAGCTGACGCTGCTGGCTAAGTTTTATTATATAGATTATCATATGGGGATGTACGGTTGTTTTATATCACGATGAAAGAGGGACAAGTACATGGCAATTTTAGGGTTTTCGTTGATGGCGATGGCGATCTTCCTGCTTGACTTATGGATCAAGAATCATATCGAGCATTCGAGAAAGGAAGGAGCGGAGACGGCAGTCTGCGGGGGCCGGCTTCTGATCCGCAGATACCATAATAAGGGAGCCATGCTGGATGCAGGCGCTGGCAGGAGCAGCCTGGTGGCGGCGCTCTCGGTGGCTTTGACGCTGGGGCTGACGGTGCTTTTCGTGCTGACCTTTTCCTGTAAGGGCAGTAAAATGCTGAAGGCCGGGCTGGCCCTTCTGCTGGGTGGGGCTTACAGCAATACCTATGACCGCCTGGTACGGAAATATGTGGTGGATTATGTGAGTTTTCCGGTGAAGAACGAGAAGATCAGGAATGTGGTGTTCAATATTTCCGATTTCTGTATTATGATCGGGGCGCTCTTGATGGTGCTGGGGAGTGGAGATCAATAGTTGTTCTGAGAGAAACAAAGAGGTACGCAGAATGAAAAAATACAACATGCTTACAGATAAACCGGGCAGGTCGCTGTTCTTCTTTGCCCTGCCCATGATCCTGGGTAATCTGTTCCAACAGTTCTACACTACGGTGGATTCCATCATTGTAGGGCAGTTTGTGGGGGAAGATGCCCTGGCGGCCGTGGGGGCGTCCTATTCGTTGACCACGGTGTTTATCATGATCGCTATCGGCGGCGGGATCGGCGCCAGCGTGATCACTTCCCAGTATCTGGGAGCGGGGATCTACAGGAAAATGAAGACCTCGGTTTCCACGGCGCTGATCAGCTTTCTCATACTCAGCCTGGTGTTAAGCGCGATCGGGCTATTGGGGAACAGGGCGATCCTGTCCGGATTGAACACGCCGGAGAATATTCTTTCCGATGCCGTGCTTTATCTGGAGATCTATTTCCTGGGTCTTCCCTTTTTGTTCATGTATAATATTCTGTCTTCCATATTCAATGCCCTTGGCAATTCCAGGACGCCCCTTTATCTGCTCATCTTTTCCTCCCTGCTCAATATCGGGATGGATCTTGTGATGGTGCGGGTTTTTCATCTGGGCGTGGCGGGTGTCGCCATAGCGACGGTGATCGCGCAGGGACTTTCCGCCGTGATCTCCTTCTGTCTGCTGCTGCGGCTGCTTGGAACCTACAGGGAGGAGACGGACGCAGAAGCATCAGACGCAGGGGAGCGCGGTGTGGCAGATGCAGACATTGCGCAAAGAAAGCTGTATGATTTCTCTATGCTTGGCAATATGATCAGGGTTGCGATCCCCTCCATGGTGCAGCAGTCCATTGTTTCCATCGGCATGCTTCTTGTTCAGTCTGTGGTAAACGGCTTCGGTTCTTCGGTGCTGGCGGGTTACACGGCGGGTATGCGGATCGAATCCATCTGTATCGTGCCCATGATCGCTACGGGCAATGCGGTTTCCACCTTTACTGCTCAGAATCTGGGTGCAGGACAACCGGAGAGAGTGCGGAGGGGATATCTGGCAGGCGTGCGGATGGTGGCGGCTTTTGCGGTGCTCACCTGTCTGATCCTTACGATCTTCCATGGGCCGATCATCAATGCCTTTTTGGAGGAAGGAAGCGATGCGGCGGCTTTTGCAACGGGAAATGCTTATTTGACGTTTATTGCCTTCTTCTTTGTCTGTATCGGGATGAAGGCCATTACGGACGGCGTGCTTCGGGGAGCGGGAGATGTGGTGGTCTTCACCCTTGCCAATCTGATCAATCTGGGCATCCGGGTATCCTTTGCCTTTGGGTTTGCCGGAGTGATCGGCGTGGAGGCTGTCTGGTTTGCGGTTCCCATGGGATGGACCACCAACTTTGTGATTTCTTTCATCCGCTACCTGTCAGGGAAGTGGAGTCAGAAAAAGCTGATTAAGGGTTAGCGTGAGAAGAATTTCTAATCACTCGCAGCAAAGGCGGCTTCGCGAAGAAATTCTAGATTTGCTCCGCAAATCACTCTCACGCAGGAGAATGCCTGAAATACGGCATTCTCCGTACGAATTTAAGATTCCGCGGAGCGGAATCTTAGGGTTAGCGTGGTGTTAATGTGTAATGACCGTGCCGTTCTTTCCTTTCAGGGTTTCGGCTACCGTGTCGAGCGAAGTGATCAGGACACGCCCGGCAGGATTCTTCTCCAGATAGGCGATGGCAGCCTCAATCTTCGGCAGCATGGTGCCGGCTTCAAACTGGTTCTGTTCCATAAGTTCTTTGGCCTGCGCCACGGTCATGGCGGATAGAGCTTCCTGCTCCGGTGTGCCGAAATGCCGATAGACGCAGGGAACGCTGGTAAGGATGATCAGCTCGTCTGCCTGCAGATCTCCAGCCAGTTTGCCGGCAATGGCGTCCTTCTCGATGACTGCGGAAGCACCCTGCAGGGCGTGGCTCTGTTCGATGACGGGAATACCGCCGCCGCCGCAGGCGATCACCACCTGTCCGGCATCGGCCAGTGTGCGGATGGCGTCGATTTCCACGATATCAATGGGCCTGGGGGCCGCTACCACACGGCGGAATCCTTTACCGGGCTTCTCTACCACATAATTCCCTTTCTTGATCTCAATCTCGGCATCCTCCGCGGACATATAGCGGCCGATGACTTTAGTCGGCTCGTAGAATGCCTCGTCGTAAGGGTCTACGGTCACCTGCGTCAGAATCGTGCTGACGGGCCTGGAAATGCCCCGGCCAAGCAGTTGTGCGCGCAGGGCGTTCTGGATGTCATATCCCACATATCCCTGACTCATGGCGGAGCAGACGCACATCGGGGCAGGCGTGTAATCGATATAGACCCGGCGCAGCTCGGTCATGGCTTTGTGGATCATGCTGACCTGAGGGCCGTTGCTGTGGGTGATGGTAAGCTGATACCCGGCTTCCACCAGATCTGCCAGTGCCCTGGCGGTGACTTTCACGGCGTCATGCTGTTCCAGGGTTGTGTATCCGAGTGCCTCGTGTCCCAGTGAAACGACGGCTTTCTTTCTGTTCATAGTGTTCCTCCGCTTTTTATATTATATCGCTGTTATGAGTTGACTTCTCAGATGCTTTCTCAAATCTTTTCTTAAATGCTTTCCTATGGCAGGCCTGGTATGTTCATTGATTTTCCCGGATGCGGATATCGATATTAACATAATCGTTCTCCACGGCCGGAAGCTCCCCCGTGGTCAGATAAGTGAAAAGGATG
This sequence comes from uncultured Lachnospiraceae bacterium, assembly GCA_947175055.1. Taxonomy (GTDB): domain Bacteria; phylum Bacillota; class Clostridia; order Lachnospirales; family Lachnospiraceae; genus UBA3282. The sequence goes on from CAMWLJ010000137.1 coordinate 4,524, forward strand.
GACAGGGGTTTGTGGCCCTGCACGAAGGGCTGCTGGCAGATGGTAGCCGCGATCAGGCCGTTTTCCAGAAATTCCCGGGTGGTATTCACCATGTCGTTGGTGATGACGGTGATCTGCGCGGCCCGCCCTGAATCCATAACGGCGCGGCAGCCTCCGTAAACACCGCCCGCAGTGAAATACAGCGCGTTGATCTCGGGATGCCTGCGCAGCATGTCTGCGGTCAGTTCATAGCTTTCGGTCTCATCGTCATAGGTATTGACTGTTTCTACGATCCGGATACCGCCGTAGGATTCTGTCACGTGACGGAATCCAGCGATACGTTCGGTGTGGCACAATATGTTCGTGGAGCCGGATATGATTCCCACATGCACACCGTCCCCGGACACGCCGCCGGTCATCAGGTGCATCAGGCCTCCGGCAGTTTCGCCGGAGCGGTAGAAGTGACAGCCCACATAGGCCAGCCGCTTGGAATTCTCGATATCGGTATTTAAAGTTACTACCGGGATCCCCTGATCGTACAGCGCGTCGATCTTCTCACGGACCGCATTGTCGTTGTAGGGAGAAATGGCCAGCCCGTTGATGCCTTCGGATACCAGTTCGTCGATGGCGTTTAACTGCTGTGTCAGATCGTATTCCGTCTGCCTGAGCAGGACGGAACAGTTGTAGCCTTCCAATTCGGCCGCTTTATCGCGGACGCCTGCCAGGATATCGTCATAGAAAACGGTATAAAGGCCCAATAGAACAACGCCCAGCTTCAGATTTTTCTTCTGGGCGGCAAGAACGATGCCGGCTTTGTTGGGCTTATAGTCCAGCGCCTGCACGATCTCCAGGATTTTCTTCTCTGTCTGCGGATTGACGGAACCGCGGTGATTTAAGACCCGGTCTACCGTACCGCGGGATACGCCTGCCAGATCGGCGATTTCTTTGAGCGTTGCCATAACGGGAATCCTTTCCGAAATATGTGTGCCATGAAAAATGGCTGTTTAACATACGCATACAGCGTAGCATACCGGGGAGGGCAAGTCAATAAATTATAGA
>CAMWLJ010000138.1 GCA_947175055.1 uncultured Lachnospiraceae bacterium
TCTTAACTGCTTCCTCTGTCGCAAATCCGCCACTGACAACATTTCTGGAGCGAGTAGCCAAGCCAAGCATCGATAACACCCGATCTCTATTCGGTCTATTCTGCATGTTCTTCCTCCTCAAACTCCTTTTCCAGATTCTCATAAACTTCCTTCGGGATACTCGTCTTAAAGGAACGTTCCAGCCCTTTATTCTTCCGCGCTTTCGCCAGACATTCCCTGCTCACACACAGATAAGCACCCCTGCCGTTCTTTCTGCCGGTCATATCCAGGACAATAGAGTCTTGCTCAGTTTTCAGGACACGCATCATCTCTTTTTTACTTTTCATCTCACCGCAGCCCACACACTGCCGCATTGGAATTTTCTTCGCCATCTCTGTATCCTCTCTACTGTCGATCGATATCTGCCGACCTTTCTATCCTCTCGTGTTATGAAAGCCTTCGACTTTCACAGCATGGATGTCCATGCGGCCCGCCTACCGGCAGGCTACGCATAATCTAAATTTAATATGCAAGGCCTAGCCGCCCATAATAACCTAATGCACGCAAAGCTCTCCAATAAAGTAAAATCAGCCGTGAATAGTAGCGTCCTCGTACACATCCTCTTCATTGCCCTCATCGCCATAAGTCTCTTCATCGGATCCTTCGTACGCATCCGTCTCGTACTGTCCCTCTCCGGTTTCTTCGTACGCATCGCCTTCGTCGTACTCCTCGTAATCCTCCTCGCTCTCATAAGACTCGTCATCGTATTCCTCGTCGTCATAGACATAGTCTTCATACCGGAAACCTACCGCATCCTTCGCCTGCGTCTCGCTCTTGATATCAATCTTGTAACCCGTCAGCCTGGCCGCCAGTCTGGCGTTCTGTCCCTCCTTACCGATAGCCAGGGAAAGCTGATAATCCGGTACCACAACTTTAGCCGTCTTCTCATCCGGATCCGCAAATACTGCCACGATCTTAGCCGGGGATAACGCATTCTGGATCAGATTGCCTGGGTTCTCATCCCAATTGACGATGTCGATCTTCTCCCCCCGCAGCTCATCCACAATAGAATTGACTCTGGCACCGTTGATTCCCACGCATGCTCCTACCGCATCCACATTCTGGTTGGTGGAGCGGACCGCCAGCTTCGTCCTGCTCCCTGCTTCCCTGGCGATGCTCATGATCTCCACCGTACCGTCTTTGATCTCCGTCACCTCAGCCTCAAACAGACGCTTCACCAATTCCGGATGCGTACGGCTTACAAGTATCCTCGGTCCTTTAGGTGTATTCTTCACTTCCAGGATATATACCTTAATTCTCTCCGTAGGCCTGAAATTCTCTCCCTTGACCTGCTCGCTCTCGTTCAGGATAGCATCCGCCTTGCCCAGATTAATGGAAATGTTCCTGCCGATGTGACGCTGCACAATGCCTGTCACCACATCCTTCTCCTTCTCATAATATTGGTTGTAGATGACACTTCTCTCTTCCTCGCGAATCTTCTGTAAGATCACATTTTTCGCATTCTGCGTCGCGATACGCCCAAACTCCTTGGATTTGATCTCCACATGCAGCATGTCGCCCAACTGCGCCTTATGAGAGAGCTCCCGCGCATCCTCCAAGGAAATCTGAAGTACGTCATCCTCCACTTCCTCTACAACCTCCTTCTCGGCATAACACAAGAAATCGCAGGTCTCCTTATCAATTTCCACCTTCACATTATCTGCCTTGCCAAAATGGTTCTTACAGGCAGTGATCAGGGAATTCTCGATCGCATCGAAAAGAGTCTCTTTGGGAATATCCTTCTCTTTCTCCAGTATGTCCAGCGCCTCCATTAACTCCTTATTCATTTTCCGTTATCCTCCTATGTCTGTTGATCTCTATCACAATTCCTTATACTGTTCTACTGTCATTACTTTATAAAAGTAACCGGCAATCAGAACTGCACACTTACCGCGCTGTTCGTAAACGCGTCGCTCAGAAATCCAGTGCAAGCCTGATCAGCGCCACCTCAACACGCTGAAGCACGCGTTCCTTCCCGTCCACTTCTATCGTCACGGTCTCCCCGTCGTATGCCCGCAAAATGCCAGAAAATTCTTTCTGCTTATCAATCGGCTTATAAGTCTTCACCTCGACTACCGCTCCCAGACTCTTTTCCAGATGGCGGTCTTTCTTCAGTGTCCTGCCCAATCCCGGACTACTGACTTCCAAAATATAGGCATCCGCTATATAATCCTCCACATCCAGCGCATCCGACAGTGCACGACTGACATTCTCACAATCTCCTATGTTGACCCCATCCGGTTTATCAATATAGGCCCGCAGATACCAGTCGCTGCCCTCCTTGACATACTCCACATCGTAGATCTCTACGCCAAACCGTTCTGCGATCGGCATCAATATCTGCTCTGTTCTTGATTCATAGATTTCCCTTTTTGACATAGATTCCTCCTGATTGCAGCAGCCCTTCGGATCCTTGGATCTCATGTCTGCTTCCCCACAAACGAAGTCCCTTCCCAACGCAGCGTAATGACGCTATGTCTTCCTCGCTGACAGCATAATTGCTCGTTTCACATAAAAGAGTGGACTCGCAAGTCCACTCTCTATCTTATCCTTTATACATATTACTTAAAGTAGTATAACATCCTTTTCCAGCATTTGCAAGGAATTTTTCCGTCCCCTGCTTCAAACACAAACGTTTCTGTTACAATTCACGGCCTAGTCGATCACAAACTGTAACATGCTTCTTATAATCTGAACACTTCCATCTCTTTCTGCAGACCATCCGCAATGCGTCTCAGCTCCGCAGCATTCTGGGAAATCCGTGACATATGTTCTCCAACCTCGGTTACCGAAGCAGATGTCTCCTCGGTTCCTGCTGCATTCTCCTGTGCAAGAGATGTGAGGTTCTGCACGATATCCACCACATTGATACGAGTATTGTCTATCTTTTCCATCTTCTCGGCAATGATTCGTATTCCTTCGATCGTCTTATCAATGCCATCATGCATCTCCGAGAATCGTTCCTTCGTCATGCCAACATTCTCATTCTGATCTTCCATGACCTGTTTGACCTCACCCATGGTCCTCACTGCCTTCTCCGAATCTGCCATCAGCAGCGCAATGATCTGACCGATCTGCTTTGCCGATTCGTTAGACTCCTCGGCCAGCTTCTGGATCTGCTCCGCCACAACGGCAAATCCCCGGCCCTGCTCTCCGGCCCTGGCCGCCTCAATAGCAGCATTCAAAGATAATAGATTGGTCTCTTCCGCAATGGACGTGATCAGCGTAGTCGCTGCCTTGATCTTCATCGCAGATTCATTCGTTGTATTCGTCTGTTCATAGATCAGGTCGATCGCATTCTGCGCCTTCCTGTTCACTTCTTCCATCGTGTCTAATGTTCTGGCTGCCACTTCACTGGAGGAATACATCCCCTCTGCCGTCTTATTAAGTTCCTCCATCTCCATGCTGTTCTCTTCGATCATACTGCCCATCAACACAATATTCTCGGTAGCCTTCTGCGTCTCATCCGCCTGCGACATAGCACCATCGGCCATATCCTGTACTGCCTGATCCACCTGCTGCACCGTATTGAAGATCATCTCGGTATCGCTGTTCAGTCTGTGAGATGTCTCCATGACCGTAGCACTGTGATCCTCAATCCTGCCGATCACACCCACAAGTTCCTTCCTGAGAATATCAACCGCCCGGCTAATGGCCCCAATCTCATCCTTCCTATCACTCAGCTTCTTCTGGCTCTCATCCTCCCGAAAATCCAATCCGGCAAATTTCATTGCTACTTCCGCAATATGTCTGAGCGGTTTTACGATTACATTACAGCAAAAAGAAGCTGCTATCATACAGATCAACATCGTAATGCTGCCCCAGAAAATGCAAGTCCAGAAAATTTCATCCGAAGATTTCATTTCTCCACCGGAAGATTTCATAGCTGCATCTTCATCCGCAGTAATGACAAATATGTAAGAACCGTCTTCCGTCACGCTGTAGGCAGCATATTTCTTCTCTCCGTTATAAGTATATTTCACAGAGACTGTCTCCTGCGGAATGTTACCTGATTGTATCTGCGCTACAGCGCCGCTTACTGCCTCATTCTCCACTGGACTTCCAATCTTGCTGGCCGTCGGATGATAACACATGATTCCATTCCTATCCACGATATACGCATAGGATCCATCCAAATCCATAATGTTCACACCGCCCGCCAATTCTTCCCAGAATGCATTGTCCGGCTCTTTACCCTCTTTGATAAGATCCGCCACCCTGAGATTCATAGTCCTCCCATAGGATCCTGCCAGATCATCCATATAACAGACCACCATATCCTTAAACTGTTTACTCGACATGGAACTGAAAATAGCAATCAGTGTCATGCCAACTATCACTATGGCTCCCATTGCCATAAAGATGATCCTGGCACGGATTGATGCCATTGCCGAGATTCCCATATCCATTCTACTGCCCGAATTCTCATTGCTGCCTGTCAGTTTGTCGTTACCCATGTCCGTTTTCTCCCCTTCTTTTTTTCCTCCATTCCAAAGCGTTTTACGCTGAAGGCGCAACCAACAGAATTTGTGACGCTTCGGCACAAATGCTAACTGAACTTGTTCAGTTTGTTGAATTAAATTTCTCATCAGAGAATTTATTCAACCTTTCTTCCTTAGTTTTATTGCCGATCAGGGCAAAACAAGTGCGGATATCAATAAATTGGTATCCAGCACTCTGCTTACTATTATATCCAATTTTTTGTCCTTCTTCAATCCCGTTTTTTCAAAAGAATAGATTCATTTTCTCTGCCGATCACTTTGCTCTGTTCCTCTTTAACTTCCCATCTTCCGAAAGTCCTCTTCCAGTTAATAGGCAAACATATATTTTACACGATCCAGCATTCAATGCGCTTGATCGACGCTGCTTCGGTTCCCTATGCGAAACTGCACAGAATATTTGATATCATAGGATACACTTTCTCATAAAGATGATATTATCTACAGCCGCAAGATCCCATATGACTCATAACTTCATACTCAGCGAAACTAATTTATGTATATGCAGTCACCAAATCTATTCTTATCTCCGGCGGCTTGCTCGAGCGAAATTTCCCTTACTATATCTTCTAAAGATATTCTAGCTAAAGACAAATTTTCCACCTGTGCGGTTGCAATCCAACAATTTGTCTGTATGCCATTTATAGCAATACAGACACGCTGTTGGATTAGCAACCCACTTCCTAATGAGTAAAACGCGGATGCGTAAGCAGACGCAAGAGTGCTTAAGCACGGGTTTTACGAATACGGAAGTCAGGTTGGATGCTCTTTGAAGCGTCCAACCGCACAGGTTTAAGTGAATGAAAAAAGAACATCCATTTATGGTAAAATTAAGGTGTCGAATCTTAAATAATAACCCTAAAAGGAGCCCTTTATGAGTATTGTAAACACCTTATCACTAGAAAGCAAT
>CAMWLJ010000139.1 GCA_947175055.1 uncultured Lachnospiraceae bacterium
GGCTGGGGGTGTTAGTGGATACCGTGTATGGAGAATATGCATCGTATCCGGGAGCATATATCTGGTTTGCCACGGTTTGCTATGCATTTCAGCTTTACACGGACTTTTCCGGATATATGGATATTGTGCTGGGCATGTCGGAAAGCCTGGGGATCTTGCTGCCGGAAAACTTTCAGACCCCGTTTTTTGCGAAGAGCGTGGCGGAATACTGGCGCAGGTGGCATATCACGCTGGGCGTATGGATGAAGGAATATGTCTTCTATCCGGTGCTTCGCACGCCGTTCTTTACGAAACTGAATAAAGACTGGAGAGAGAGATTCGGTAAGAAGAAGGGAAAGCAGTATGCCACTTTTGCGGCAATGTTTATCCTCTGGCTGACGGTGGGCATCTGGCATGGGGGCGAGTGGAAATTTGTCATTGGCTCCGGGCTGCTGCACTGGTTCTACATTGTGATGGAGGAGCTGACGGTGCCGTTCTTTGGCCGTGTTATGAGCAGGCTGCGGATCGACCCGGAGGGAAGGGCGGTCAATCTGCTGCGCATCTTAAGAACATTTCTGCTTGTGTGCATCGGAGATCTTTTCTTCCGTGCGGCATCGGTGCAAGATGCGTTTGCGATGCTGGGCAGGGCGGTGTCCGTGTGGAATCCGTCGGTACTCTGGAACGGCGCCCTGCTGGAGCTGGGACTGGAGGGGATCGAGATGATCATCGTATTCCTGGCGCTGGCGCTTCTATATGTGGTATCTCTGCTGCAGCAAAAGGGTTCGGTCAGGGATAGGATTGGCCGCAGGATTCTGCCGGTTCGATGGATTCTGTGGTATGCACTTCTCTTTGGCGTTATCCTGTTCGGGTGTTATGGTCCGGGATACAGCGCCGGGGAATTTATCTACCAGGGGTTTTAATGCGGCCAGCGGTCTTTGAGTCAATGATAACGGGACTACAACAGAAAAAGGTTTACTATGTGGGATAATATGATAGAATAGAAGAGATTATAGATAACAGAGTGGATAGAACGAAGAGAAAAGAAAGGCTGAGACATAAGAGAATGGATAAGATAGCAGTATTGATCCCGTGCTATAACGAGGAGAAGACGATCGCCAAGGTGGTGAGGGATGCAAAGGCAGCGCTGCCGGAGGCGGTGGTGTATGTATATGATAATAATTCCAGTGACCGTACGGTAGAACTGGCCAGAGAGGCGGGAGCCGTAATACGCCATGAATATATGCAGGGTAAAGGTAATGTGATTCGGCGCATGTTCCGGGAGATCGAGGCGGAGTGTTATATTATGGTAGACGGGGATGACACTTACCCGATGGAATATGCAGGCGAGATGGTCGATAAGGTACTTCACCGCAATGCGGATATGGTGGTGGGTGACAGGCTTTCCTCCACGTATTTCACGGAGAATAAGCGTCCGTTCCATAATTTTGGCAATACCATCGTGCGCAGCAGCATCAACAGGCTGTTTGACTGTGAGATCAAGGATATCATGACCGGATACCGGGCCTTCAGCTACGGATTCGTGAAGACATTTCCGGTCTTGTCTACCGGTTTTGAGATTGAGACAGAGATGACGATCCATGCGGTCTACAATAATATGCAGATCGAGAATGTGATCGTAGATTACCGCGACAGGCCGGAAGGCAGTGAGTCGAAGTTGAATACATTTTCTGACGGCTTCAAGGTGATCAGGACGATCGTAAAGCTGTATCGGGATTACAAACCTTTTGGGTTTTTCGGAATGTGTGCCGCTGTACTTGCGGTGATAGCGGTGTTGATGTTTATTCCGATCCTGATCTCATACGTGGAGACTGGGCTTGTGCTCAGGTTTCCGACCTTATTCGTGTGTGGTTTTATCGGTCTTGCGGCGGTTCAGTCGTTGTTTGCCGGCCTGATGCTGGCAAATATGGCACTGAAGAACCGGCGGGATTTTGAATACCGGCTGACACTTGTGACGCGTAAACTCCCGAAGAACTGCGATGAAGGAGACGAAGCGGCGCAGTAAAGCCGGCGCTAACACGTTCATGGTCGAACGGACAGCGTACCATACTAGCGCAGGCGGTATACCGCATAATCGGTATTACCTGCGGTGAAGGTATCTGCTACTTGCAGCTCAGCATCGTAGGTATGGCGAAGATACATGAGGACGGGATGCTCTTTGTTATGGGGAGCATCCTGTAAGATGAAATAGATCCGGTCATTACCGATCAAGTCCTGACCGAAATCTTCTACACCATATTTTCTCAGCTTTATCCTGCTGTTAGGGTTCAGGATCACTCCCCAGTTCGTGTACACAAAGTTATTATACGTATCCAGAGTAAGATCGAAGGACGACTCGCAGTAATGATCCAGGGTGCCGGAACTGTGCGTCCAGATATAGAGGTTGTCCGGGTTGGAATGGCAGTAGCCTTTCAGCTGGTTCCATGTTTCCTGATGGGAATGGTAATTGGCATCTACGTTATTCTTTGTGATGATCAAAGAAGCGGTGCCAAACAGGATCACGACAGGAAGTATGATAGCGTACCGCTTGGCGTTCTCCAGGCGAAGCAGATTAAACGCCAGCAGAATGCCAAACAGCACAGCATAATCAACGGTGATGAGCGGTTGGATGATGCGCTTTGGAAAACGCCCTTCATACAGGACATATCCCCAGCTTACCGCGCGGCCGATCAGATAGAACAGATAGACGGACAGTGCGCTGTGATTATGCTGTAACAGGATCAGGATCGGTGTTATGACGAGCAGCAGACCGGCAAGCAGATTCGCCGGCTGCATACCGTCTTCATAGAAAAAGACAGTGACCGCGCCCACAGCGATATTCTTCAGCCGGTCGGTGAAGTCGGTACGGTCCAGATAACATTCTCTTGCGATATCGTGCATCTGCTTCCAATCCTCCACGGACATGCCGTGACCGATATAGGGGGCGCCGTAGCGGCGGTACCCGTATGCTTCTTCCGTGATCCCGAGTTGAGAAAGGGATTCCTTGCATTCTTCATATTCCGGCCATGTGTAGAAATCGCCTACCCGTTCCCGATAGTGATTGATCTTTATAAAGTCGGCCCATTCCGGTTCGGAATAGGCGGCAATGTGTGCGCCATACAAAATTCCCATGCCGGCCAGTAGAATGCATGCGAAGCCCAGGAGTTTAGGTGCAGTCTTGCTGCAGCCGCTCCTGAGGGAACGGACCCACTTGGCAAGCCAGAGCATGCCCGCCATGGGAAGCATCAGGTAGAGGATATTCTGCCGCATGCTGAAGGCGATCCAGGCAAAAATAAAGGTGGATATATTACTTTTCAGAAAATCGGGTACCGGATTATCGATTCTCGTCGTCGCGAAGCAGAAAAGAGCGGTCGCCGCGGCCACACCTGCAACCGTGGTGTATTGTGCCTCGGAGAGTACATTGAGATCTACGATAAAGAAAAGAACACAGAGGATCGTCAATGCGGGTTTCCAGAATGCATCGGGACTGCCATGACGATACCATAACTGCATACAGCGGCGATAGATCGCATAGATACAGGCGATCTGTACTCCGTGCAGGAATAATCCGAACCATGGAATGAAACTGCACAGCGTATACAGCTTGGACAGAAGCCAGGACAGTGGGTACAGAAAGAAGAGCACGTGAGCATCCGGATAGCCGAGATAAGCGCCGGATAAAGTGCTGTACATGCCCCAGTCATCATTGATGCCGTCCACCGGCCCTATCCATAGAAGTTCAATACAGTAGAATAGCACCACAAAAACAAAGAAGAAGAACCGCCATGACCATAAAGGAGATGTAGACGGAACAGTTCTGCGGCGATGTCCGTCAGGTATAAATGGAGATGGAACGGATGGCTGTGAACCTTGTGCGACAAATGACATATTCTTGATCCTTTCTTTTGTGATCGATCGTAATGATACAAATAAATTTTAAAAGAATAATCTTGAATTTTTATTATATACTATAGTAAGGGCCAGTTACAAATAGAAATGAAATACAATTCTTAAGATTTATGGAAGTATTTTTTAATAAATAAAAATAGGACTACTCAAAGAAAACAAAAAGTGATAGAGTATGAAAAAGGTAGATGGATTATCAGTATACGGATTTACATAGGAAAGGACAGGGATAAGGATGAATCGTAGAGATAATATGAGAAAAGGGAGAACGAACGGGAATACGCTGCTTATCCTGGTGATGATCGGCTTCTGTATCCTGGCGCTGATCGAGATCATCTATGGGCAGGCTCAGATCAGGATGCAGAAGGAAAGAATGGCACTGGAGGAAGAGAATCACCGCACAGTACAGGAATTGAAGGCAGAGTGGGATCAGCTGAAGGGTGACCCGAATGTGGGCACGGAAGCCACAGTGGAGGTTGGAGAAGGGAAAACGGACACGAATGAAACAGAGAAGACCCTGACCAATACACAGCAGTCGAGCGAAACACAGCAGCCGGAGGCGGACAATACCGCGCAGCAGACGGCTGCATCTGACGAGACAGATACGACAGATGTGGCGGAAACAAAGGAATACGATATGCAGATCGTGTTTATGGGGGACAGTATACTGGACAGTGACCGCGAGAATCATGGAGTTGCATCGTTGATCTCAGAGGGCTGTAACGCTAACGTATACAATATGGCAATGGGAGGGACCACGGCGGCGCTGTTACCGGGAGAACAGTACAGCTTTGAGTCGTGGCAATCCAGATCGCTGTTAGGTGTGGTGAATGCTATTTTGGGCAATATCAGCCCGGACATTTTTGACGGCTATAAAGCGGGCAAGTTTTTAAAGGAATGTGATTTCGATAAGACGGATTTCTTTGTGATCGAGTACGGCGTCAATGATTTCCTCAGCCGCAAGATCGCGCAGAGCAAATACCTGGAGAATGGGGAAACACTGAATGAAGCCGGTGTGTATACTTACACAGGTGCATTGGAGACGGCGGTCAAATTGCTGAAAGAAAGATTTCCCGATGCCGGGATTCTGCTGATCGCACCGCACTACTGCCAGATCTTTGAAGGCGAAAAATATATAGGAGATTCCTACAGCCTGGACTATGGATGCGGGACAATGGTGGAATATGCAAGATGTGCGGGGTACGTGGCAGATCTGTATAAAGACCAGGGAGTCATGTTCTACAATGCCATGGAAGAAAGCGGGATCGATGCATACAGTGCGGATATATGTCTGGAGGACGGTGTCCATCTGACGGAGGAAGGCCGCAGGCGGTATGCTGAGCTGCCGATCAGATTGATCAATTCTGCCTTTTATCCGCAGGAGTAGGGAATCGTTACAGTGTGATTGAATATTGGAGAGGCCTGTCTGTTTCGGAAGATAGGCCTTTTTATCATATAAGGAATTTCCTATCATTGGATTAATACAAAGCAGTAATTGTTTGCAGGCAGTGCCGGGGGTGTGTTATGATGTATTG
>CAMWLJ010000140.1 GCA_947175055.1 uncultured Lachnospiraceae bacterium
CTGTGCCTGATATGGAAAACAGACAGGCCAGACTACTCTGACATCTGCCTGTTTTCACGGAATGTTTATTTATATTTTTCAGCCGCTTCCATTCTGCGGTCCAGTTCCTCCTGCATCTCATCCAGGAATGCCTGAGGATTGCAGCCTTCATAGACGCCCATATACTCTTCCCATGCGCTTTCGAAATCAGAAGCCATTACCACCTTTGGCAGGTATTCATGTTTGATCTCGTCCATCTTTGCCCAGGCCATGCCGCCCTCGGTCGCCGTCGTCATGTTGCTCGAAAATGAGTACATGGGATACCACGCCCCGGGCGCTTCGCTTGTACCCAGCATGTCCACGTATGTCTCCGCCCCGTATGCCTCAAAGCATTTCTGCACATCCTCGCTCAATGCATCATAAAACTCTTTTGGCTGGAACTGCGGCGACATTGCATTAATATTGTCACGGCTTGTTCCGGAATAATTCGGAAAATAAGAGTAACTGCACATATGGGATGCTTTATAGGCCGTGTCGGATGCATTCATGCGCATTTCCTCCGTCTTATAAAACTCTCCGTTCTCATCTACTTCATAGTCAACGCCTTCAATACCCCAATAACGCAGATCATGTACCTCCTGACCCAGCAGCGCGTCCACAAAAGCCAGCGCTCCTTCTACATCCTCACAGCTCGTCGTAATGGCCAGACCGCTCGATACATTCAGCACACCGCCGGAATTGTGCCACTGATTCTTGATTCCCTCCTCTATGGTGATGGGAAGCGGCACATAATTACAGCCCTGCTTATCCAGACCCTGCTGCTTTAACGCATCGTTTACGTTGTAGGCGAAGTCCCACCACTGATCGATCATGCCAAGCACGCGGCCTGTAGACAGCTTCGCAATATATTCATCATAAGTCTGTGTGAAGGATTCCGGATCCACGATACCTTTCTGGTATTCTTCATTCAACTTCTGAAAATAACGCTTCGCCGTCGGTGTGGTATTATAGTCAATTACCTTGAGCGTATCAGGATCCACGATCACCGAACCGTCATTCGGATAACCGTCCAAAAACTGCGGCGCATTCTCCAGACAGAAGTAACGCCAGTCATCACAGAGGATTGTATAGGGAATGTTCTCCATGCCGTCCTCCATGGTTGGATTTGCTTCCTGATAGGATTCGATCAGGTCAAAATACTGATCCATGGTATGTACCTCAGGATAGCCTGCCCACTCCAATACGCGTGTCTGAATCCAGAAAGCTTCGTCATTATGTGTCGTTGCCTTTTCTTCTCCGTAAATATTGCCGAACTGCTGAATCCAGTAGATATGTCCGTCATCCTGCCGGAGTTTATCCCATTCCTCCTCCGTCAGATATTCTTTGATGTTCGGATACTGATCGATATAGTCGTCCAGCGGAATCAGCGCCCCTGCTTCGTACAGCTGTGCTGCTCCGTCGCCGCCGTCTATGAAATCAGGATACTCGCCGCCCGCGATCAAAGTACCCACCGCCTCCTGTGCCGTCTGTCCGGTAAGCCATGTCTCCTTACAGATTGCTCCTGTCAGTTCACCGATCTTCAGCATGATCTCGTTATCATCGTTGATCTCTGATCCCGGTACCGCAAAGAATGCCGTAAAATGTTTCATCTCCCCGTTGCTTCCCGCACTGTCTCCTCCGGTTCCCTCCACGCCTGCGACGTCGTTAGAATCCGCCTGTGTACTGTCTCCGCCGCATCCGGCCAGAGTGCCCGCCGCCACTGCGGCTGTGAGTAATAATGCTGCCAGCTTTTTCGCTTTCACAATATCCCCTCCCTTTCTCCATTTTTTTCATCCGCACAACCGGATGTTTTATTTGTTAACAATATTTTATCTACAGAGAATACTGACAACAACCGGAGAAAGAATATGAAAAGACGGGGCAAAGTATAGATAGATCACAATGCACACCTATACCTGCTCCGTCTGTTCCGCTCTGTTATCCGACCTGCCTACTCCCGCGCCTCCCGTCGGAATTTCGCAGGCGTACAGCCCTTTACCGCGATAAAGCGGTTGATGAAATAATCCAGATCCTTATATCCCACATCCTGTGCGATCTCATACACCTTGTCATCCGTTCGCAGCAGCCGCAGGGAAGCCTGTTCAATCCTGTAACCGTTCAGATAATCCTTAAAGGACTGCCCGTACTTTTTTCGAAAAATCTGTCCCAAATAAGCGCTGTTCACATAATACTTTCCTGAGAGGTCCTTGAGCGTCAGATTCTGGGCATAATTTTCCCTTACTTCCCTTTCAATCTGTGCCAGCACCCCCCTGGAGACATTTTTCCGCAGCTGCATAAGATATTCCGCATACTCGCCGGCAAACCGCGCAAGGTGAATATTGCTCCCCCGCAAAATCCCTTCCTCGAACACGCTTTCACTGATAAAATGCAGAATCTCCTTTTGATCCACACTATTGTCCTGTTCCGTGGCCAGATGGATCAACTGAAACAGCAGATAATTGATATTAAGATTAACCGTTTTGCCTGCCACACCCATCTGCTTCATTTCTTCATAGAACCGTTCTGTATTTTCCCGGATCTGTATCTTATTATTCTGTTCGATCGAAGCGATCAGCGAATCCAACCTCTGTTTGCACAACACAATTCCGCCTCGACTGACCTGCACCTCCTCCTCATAGAAATAGAGTGTTTTCTTCTCCCGAAATGCCTCCAGCGATTTCAACACGCAGGCTGAACTGTAGGATTTTGCCGCAGCAGAGATATCGCTGACCTTCTTACCCGCAAGCATCCTTACCGGATGCTGCAGTGCCTTCTCCAGATTCCTGCGAAAATCCTGCAGATATTCCTTTTCACCGCATCCGTGTCTCTGCGCCATATAGTCGCAGTATAAAAAGCCGATATCATAACTCTTTTGATCCTGCGAAACGTCGAAAATGCAATGGGTTTCATCCTCTTTGAGCCAGTCCATGCAGGCCTGGCAGAGCCGTCTCTGCAGCTGCCGCAGTTCCCCATCCTCCCGTTCCTGAACATCCTTTAAACCATCCGGCTCGATATTGATATAGCGGACGCCTTCAGAAAGGTGCATATGCCGCTTCACATACTCCAGATTCTGTCCGTCATGCTTTCCAAACAGCACCGCCAAAACATTCCTTTCCAGATAGGCCCGTTCCATCTTCTTCTGGTTCTGTTCGTCCATCCGGTCTACGGCAGACCGCTGTGCTACCTTGCGCAGGATAGCAGTCAGTTCCTCTCTCTCCACCGGCTTCAGTACATAGTCCATACAGTTCTGCTGGATTGCCTGTCTGGCAAAAGCAAAGTCGCTGTAACCGCTCAAAATCACGAAATAAGCCTCCGAAACCTTCTCGGAGCGTATCACATCCAGCAATTCCAACCCGCCCATGACGGGCATCTTGATATCCGCTATGATCAAGTCTACCTTATGATCCTGCAGATACTCCAACGCCTCCCTGCCATTAGCGGCTGTGGCCGCAATCTCGAATCCTTCCCGTCTCCAATTGATCAGGACTGCCAATCCCTGCACAATGAACGGTTCATCGTCAATAAGTAACACCTTAAGCATGTCCATTTTCACCCCCCCCCGGTTCCGAAAGCATCTCCGGCGATATCCTGATCTGAATCATAGTCCCTGTTCCTTTTTCACTCTCTATATGAAAATCTGCTTTGCAGGCAGGCATCATCTTCAAACGCAGACAGGCATTCAAAATGCCCACACGCCCCTTCTCCCGCAATCTGTCAATACTTGCGTTACGCATTTTATCCAGAATATCCGCCAGCGCGTCTTCTTCCATGCCATCCCCCGTGTCCTCCACTTCTATACAAAGTATTCCGTTCTCTTTGTAAATGCGGACAAAGATCCAGCCCGGAGCGGTCTTGCTTTCGATTCCATGAACACAGGCATTCTCTACAAACGTCACCAGTGTAAGTTTCGGTATCCTTACTGCCACACAATCCGGCGCCACACTCAGCTCATAAGAAAGCCTGTCCCCAAAACGGTATTTCTGAAGTCCCAGGTAGGCTTCAACAAATTCCATCTCCTTCCCGATCTCCACATCGTCAACGCCCCAGTCTACGTTCTGCCGCTCCATGACGGCAAGCTTTTCCACCATATCCGCGGTCTCATATTCTCCTTTTAAAACACTGTGCATACGGATACTCTCCAGCGCATTGAAAAGAAAATGCGGATTAATCTGACTGCGCAGGGCAAGAAGTTCCGCACTCTGCCTGGCTATGTCCATCTCCTGCTCTTTCAGCTTGTCCTTATACACTGTCTGGATCAGATCATTCATCCTGACCGCCATGCGGTTGTAATTCAGCATCAGGCTCCCGATCTCATCCTTGCCGCGCACCCTGGAAAGTTCCGTCATACGATCCTTACTCACGCTCTCAAATACATGGCTGAGTTCCCCTATCCGGACGGTTATAGAACTGTCGATCTGCCGCATCAGAAACCAGGGAAGAATGATATTGACAAGCAGCAGGGGGCCGATCAATACTATATTCTCCCGCAGGAATGGCAGTATACTGCCGGGTGTTTTCAGCACATAAATCTGTAGTTTTTCTCCGTAAAGCGTGATCTCTTTCTCAAAACCGACCCTGTCAACGTCCGTAAAGCCTTCAAACTTCTGCAGTACGCTGTTATGGCCTTCATTAGACAGAAGGATTTCTCCGTCCCTGCAGATATAGACCGGCTGCTCGTAATTCATCCGCTCCAGGTCCCTTACCATGTCGCTGTAATCCATCTCGATCTTCAACACCTTTTCGCAGGGACTGTTATGAAAAAAATTCATCTTACGCAGAAACAGGAGTTTCCTCTTTCCGTCAACTGCCGGACTCTTCCCGTCGTCATAATAAAACAGAAAAAGCATGTCTTCGCCGCTTTCCTGCAGCCGTACATACCATCCCGTTCCTCTGGCTGCCGAGATCCTGGAAAACTCTCCGCCATTTACGATCGTCTCGTTATCAGCATACATGGTCAGCTTTGTATTATCCATTCCCAGACTGCTCTCAAACAGCGTGTCCTTCATAAATCTCTGTCTGCCCATTACATAATCCAATGCCGATCCAAACTGCACGTTCAGAAAATTTTCTATGTAACGGTTCAGATAAATATTCTTAGCCGTAGCCGCAGAATGCTCCACGGTATTGGATAGGTTATACTGCACGGCGCTCGCCACATTTTCCATTTCATACTGCTGTCTCTGCCGCTCCAACCGGATCAGGTCATATAAGATAACCCCGTCTGTCACAACAAGAGGAACCAGGACGCAGAAAATATAAAGCATCTGCAGCTTTTTCTTCAGACGGTAATCGTTCAGATGGTTTTCCAGTTTCTCCATTATGATCCGCATACCCGTATCCATGTTCCTTTC
>CAMWLJ010000141.1 GCA_947175055.1 uncultured Lachnospiraceae bacterium
GCTGTCTGGAGAATGGAGGAATAGAATGGGAGCTGGCGTAGGTGGAATGATAGATATTCTGTTCTTTGGCAGTGGCGTTTATTTGATCTATATGGCGGTCATGGCCAAGAAGAACGGGAATATTGTGAGCAATGTTATGCTTGCCAAGAGTGTGAGTGAAAGCAGCATCAAGGATAAACTTGGCTTTATCGATTATATGTATAAGAGGATACTTCTGGCAGGTGTGATGATCGTGATCGCCAGTATCATTCATCTGGTGAATGATTATTATCTGTATTCGAGTACGCTGACATGGATTGGGATCATCGTGATCCTGGCGGCGATCGGTATCTATACGGCGGCCTATCTTCGTGGACAGAAGATGTACATGAAACCGCAGGAGAAGAAGGATACCAAAGGAAGATCAAAATAGTAAAGAGGATATACAAATAAAAGAGATGCTTGTCAGGCATCTCTTTTGTCAATTTTGATATAATCTCTGTCGGTACAGACAGTCTTGTAAGCAGGTCTGATGATCTTGCCGTTGTTGGCCAGTTCTTCCATGCGGTGGGCGCTCCATCCCACGATTCTTGCGATAGCGAAGATCGGTGTGTAGAGTTCAAGCGGCAGATTCAGCATATCATATACGAATCCGGAATAGAAATCTACGTTCACGCTGACACCCTTGTAGATAGGGCGCTCTTTGGCGATGATCTCAGGAGCAAGCCGCTCTACCAGGGAATAAAGTGCAAATTCATCATGCAGTCCCTTCTCCTCGGAAAGCTTCTCCACGAACGACTTGAAGATAACGGCACGTGGATCCGACTTGGAGTATACGGCGTGTCCAACACCATAGATCAGGCCTGCGTGATCGAAGGCATCCTTGTGGAGCAGCTTCAAAAGATAATCGGCAACCTCCCCTTCGTTACTCCAGTTGGAGATCTTGCGTTTCATCTCCGCAAACATCTGAACGACTTTGATATTGGCTCCACCGTGTCTGGGACCCTTCAGGGAACCAATGGCGGCAGCGATCACGGAGTAAGTGTCTGTTAAGGAGGAAGTGACCACATGGGTGGTAAAGCTGGAGTTATTACCACCGCCATGCTCCATATGCAGGATCAGGGCGATATCCAGAATCTTGGCCTCCAAAGGGGTATAATTGCTGTCAGGGCGCAGAATATGGAGAATATTCTCGGCAGTAGATAGTTCGGTCTGCGGCTGATGTATGTACAGGCTTTCGCCGTTGTGATAATGACTGTATGCCTGGTATCCATAAATGGAAAGCATCGGGAACAGTGCGATCAGCTGCAGGCATTGCCGGAGCACGTTGGGCAGCGAGGTGTCGTCGGCCCTGTCGTCATAGGAATAAAGTGTGAGTACGCTTCTGGCAAGCGTATTCATCATATCATTGCTGGGCGCTTTCATAATGATGTCGCGCACGAAACTGGTGGGAAGAGAACGATAGCCGCACAGCAGTTTCGTAAACTCTGCCAGTTCCTTCCTGTCGGGCAGCTTATCAAAGAGAAGCAGGTAAGTCACTTCTTCAAAACCGAAGCGGTTCTCACCTGCAAAACCATCGACCAGATCCTTGACATCGTAGCCGCGGTAGAAGAGGCGGCCGTGTGTGGGAACTTGTACGCCGTCCACGATCTTACTGGCGCGTACATCGGAGATGTTGGTGAGTCCGGCAAGGACGCCCTTACCGTTCAGGTCACGAAGACCACGCTTAACATCGTATTTCGTAAATAAATCGGTATCTATAATACCGGCTTGCTCACTCATACCTGCAAGTCGAATAATCTCGGGGGTAATTTCGGAAAAAGTGTTTTGAGTATCCATGATGTGTACCTCCTTTCGTAAATATTTGTTTCACATCTATTCTATAATAGCATGAAAAAAAAGAACGGCACAAGAAAAAACGTTAAGTTAACAAAAATTTTACATTTATTCACAATTTTTTATTTTTATTTTTCCTCCATTCCGAAGCGCTTTGCGGATTATCTTTTATACTGAGGGCACTCTGTTCGTAAAATACTCTGTAGCCTGTACTCTGTGTGCAGGCACCATACACAGACTGCAGAGTATTTCATTGCTGAACTGTTACCAAAATTTCCTGTAAATGGATTTCAATATTGACTTTTAGGGGCGGTTTTGAGATAATGAGAACGGTGTACGGGCATCATGTACATAGCAAGAGGGCAACGGAAGAACAAGTATCTTCCGTTCAATAATACATTTTTTAAGGAGGAGAATATAATATGGCAACAAAAGCGTATTATCCCGTTTCCGAGATCGGTGCCGGCAAGGTTGGTTTTTCCAAGACCCGTTCCATTATCGAGGCAGCTTTCTATGGAAACAACGTAGTCAAGGTTAACACATTGAGAGAAGCTTATGAACTGGCTAAGAATTCCCCGGGTACTGTTGTAACAGATATGCCGGTTAAGGACGGCGAGACATTCGGTCTTCCGGCTGACGCTAAGGTTCTGTTGTTCAATGACGGTGCGGTTACAGGCCGTTACGCAGCAGCACGTCGCATTAAAGGTGAGCCCGGCGTAGACGCAGGCAAGCTTGATAAGGTTGTTATGGATGCGATCTATGAGACCCGTTGGAAGACAATGTATCATGCAGAGTGTTTCGTAGGTCTGGATCCTGAATTCATGGCTAAGGCACATCTTCTTATTCCGGAAGGAGAGGAGAATCTGCTTTACAACTGGATGATCAACTTCCAGTATATGTCTGACGAGTACGTTAAGATGTACAAGAAATCCAAACCTGTAGGCGATGGCAACGAGCCTGACATTTATATCTTCTCCGATCCTCAGTGGGCTCCTCACGAGGCACCCGATGTAGATTACAGCTGCTTAAGCGATCCGCTGACCCTGTGCTATTTCGATACCAACGAGAACTGTGCAGCAATCCTTGGTATGAAGTATTTTGGTGAGCACAAGAAGGGTACATTGACCATGGCATGGGCACTTGCTAACAGAAACGGTTATGCATCCTGCCACGGCGGACAGAAGGAGTATCTGCTGAAAGATGGTTCCAAGTTCGTTGCATCCGTATATGGTCTGTCAGGTTCCGGTAAGTCCACATTGACACATGCGAAGCATGGTGGCAAGTACGAGATCAAGGTTCTTCATGATGACGCTTTCATCATCAATACAGATACCTGTGCATCCGTAGCACTTGAGCCTACTTATTTTGATAAGACAGCAGATTACCCGACAGGATGTCCTGACAATGAGTATCTGTTATCTGCTCAGAACTGCTCCTGCACCATGGACAGCGAGGGCAAGATTCAGCTTGTTACAGAAGATATCAGAAATGGTAACGGCCGTGCGATCAAGTCTAAATTGTGGTCTCCTAACCGCGTAGACAAGATTGATGCGCCGGTTAACGCAATCTTCTGGATCATGAAGGATCCTACGATTCCGCCGGTAGTGAAGTTGAAAGGTGCTGCACTTGCATCTGTTATGGGTGCAACTCTGGCAACCAAGACTTCTACCGCAGAGCGTGTTGCAGCAGGTACAGACCTGAATGCGATCCGTATCGTTCCTTATGCTAACCCGTTCAGAACCTATCCGCTGGTTAACGACTATGATAAGTTCAAGAAGCTGGTAGAAGAGAAGAACGTAGCATGCTACATCGTTAACACAGGTGATTTCATGGGCGAGAAGGTTAAACCTGCTGATACTCTTGGTATCCTGGAGACGATCGTAGAAGGCAAAGCTTCCTTTACACAGTGGGGACCTTTTGAGGACATCGAGATCATGAATACATGGGATGGCCAGACAGAAGGCTTCAAGAACTTCAATGCTGATCTTGGCGATGCTGATTATAAGGCACAGCTGAAGAGCGCTATGGAGACCCGTGTGAAAGCTGTAGAAGATTTCGCTACGAAGAAGGAAGGCTATGACAAGCTTCCGGATGAGGCATTGGCAGCTCTTAAGAAACTTGTTGATGCACTCAACTGATCGGTGATATAGATTTGCAGTTACTTTGATGGCAAGGGGTGTATGCCCCTTGCCGATCAATGACCCAGCTGCAAGCAGCCACCTGGTTCGTTGCTTGCGGGAATAAAGGATGACTGTAGAAGGATTTTGGGGAGCAGGAATTTATAAGAGCAAGATTTGCAAAAATAATTAAAATTTTTCTTGCAAAAAGAGCGATAAGCCAGTATAATAGTTTTTGTTGCAGGAGTACGCTGGAATAGCGCAGTCGGTAGCGCAACTGATTCGTAATCAGTAGGTCGAGGGTTCAAGTCCCTTTTCCAGCTTAATGAGACAGCACTTATGTAAAAGTAAGGAGCTGTCTTTTTTTGTCATATTAGCATTAGGGTGTCGAAAGGTGCACTTTATAATATGAAAGGACATGCGGAATGAAATTTGTATGTTTGGGCAGAGTACAGGAAGAGCAGGAAATTTTAAAACAGGAATATAAGTCGGCAGAACGCTTGGGTGAAGTCAGATTAGGTAAGATTCATTTGTTCTATCGTTATTTTATCAAGACCAGGTATATATCTTACGGAGAATTGCGGCAGGCATACCTGCGGGAAGAAAGTGGTGAGAGCGGAGAGTTTCTGTTGAAAGAATTCTATTTAATGTTGAAGGCTGCGGATGGCGGACTTCATAAATTGCGCATGGAGCGGGAAGTCAATGCCAGAGCAGTGTTAGCCGGCCTGGAAGAGACACATAAAGAGATTAAGATTGGATTTGAGCGTTCTGAGCGGAAGCATCGGTAAGAGTGTCCTATAAAAAAGAATAAATCAGTGCACAGTACCTTGACAGCATAGAAAACAATGATACAATATATAGTATGCGCGATGTGGTTTTGCCATATATTTTGTGTCATATAGTGTGTGGCTGGATAGAAGTTTTAGAGATGGAAAGGAAAATGGGTGGGGTTTCGTAAATGAAGATCATTAAAAGAAGTGGCGCGGAAGTAGCTTTTAATCTGGAGAAGATCGTAGCGGCAATCTGTAAAGCGAATAACAGTGTGAAGACAGAAGAGAAGCTGACAGAGGAAGAAATCGATGAGATTGCCGAGGTGGTGGCGGCAAATTGTGAGGACATGAAGCGTTCTCCCAGCGTGGAAGAGATTCAGGATATGGTAGAGAACCAGTTGATGAAGTATCGTGCTTATACGATGGCCAGGAACTATATTACTTATCGGTATAAAAGGGCGCTCGTCAGGAAGTCAAATTCTACGGATGAACAGATCTTGAGTCTACTGGAGTGTAACAATGAGGAAGTGAAACAGGAAAATTCCAATAAAAATCCGACGGTCAA
>CAMWLJ010000142.1 GCA_947175055.1 uncultured Lachnospiraceae bacterium
ATTTACTGTCTTACATACCTTTATGCTCTAACAGTATAATCCAAGAATAGAATTCACGCAAGTCATTTTCTGCCCATTGGCAAGGATGTTAATTCCTCTGTGTTACTCTTCACGGTTCCCTGCACCCGCTGCAGGGCATCCGGCCAATAGCTTTACGGATTCAGGCAGATCGCCTTCTTCGCGATATCGAATTTTACCGTAACGCTGCCTCCATATCTGCTTTATTTTCGCCACCACCACAAAAATCCCTTCGCCCGAATGGCGAACTTCACTGTCCTGGTCCCTCCATATCTGTCCAGGCCGCGGATCGTCACACGGGCATTGCCTTTCTCAATATTATTCTCATAGCTGCCCTCCACAATCTCCCACTGATCGTCATCCACTGTCCTGCCTTTCACCTTGACACCGATCTGACTTTTATCCAATGTAATCTCCTGTCCCGTATAAACCTGCTTCTGAACGGACACGGAGGCGGACGAAACTGTCTCCAGTACGATGCGGTACTGCCCTTCCAATTCACCTCTGTAATTCCCGTTCTCTTTGGCCGTCACCTTCACACTGAGAACAGTGCCTGCCGGGATGATATCATTCCCGTCCACTTTCTCTCCGGCAGATCGGATCACTGTTTCATCATTGCCCGATCTCACATTACGCACCTCGGTCTTTTCTGAGTAAGTGTATGCCAAAGTCCGATCATAATCCGTTCCCGCCTGCAGAGGCTTGCCGTTTGTATCCGTTACAACGACTTTCGTCGCATAGATATTCTTCTTATTCCGATAGACCTTGTCCTGCGCTGTCAGTGTAAGTTCCCCGATATCCTGTGGAACGATCTCATAGAGAATCTGATCACTGTATGTCCCGGTAAAATTTCCCTTGCCTTTAACAAGGACAGACGGCCGGGCTTCACTCTCACCGGTTACCTTGCCGCTGTTCTTGTAAGATACTGTATAATCCTTTCCTTCTGCTAATGTTCGTATCCTTCCGTCACCGGTCAGGAACGTGACTGTCGGTTTCGGTCTTGCGCCTCCTCTGGTAAACACGACGGATCTGTCTTCTAACGCAGCTTCAATCCTCCCACCCTCATTAGCCGCAATATCAAATCTCCCGATCTGAAAGGACTTCTTCAATGTTCCGGTATATCTGCCTTTACCCGTAAAGATGACCGCAGCAGTGCCGGCATTCTGATTCTTCTGCCATGTTATCGTATAATCTCTGTCCTGCTCCAGGATATCTACAGTTTCCGTTCCATTATTTTTTCTCTTAACAGTCAGCTGCAGTTCCGGTTCAACATCTGTTCCCTCATAGATAAAAGTTTTATCTGCCAGCCCTTCTACCGTAGCTTTTTTGATCGGCATCCCCGAAATTTTGAAAGCCACTCGCTTCGTTCCGCTATAGCCTTCCTCCTCAATTCCCGTAACAATGGCGTATGCTGTCCCTGCCGCATTATTTCTGCTGTAGCATACCTCATAGTGGATTCCTTCTTTCAAAACAGTCCTTCTGTCTTTCACCGTAAGAATCGGCTTCCACTCGACACCTGTACCATTCTGATTCGGTCTACCATCCTCATAGGTCTGTTTCGGGATCTTCGCCACGGTCAGCTTACTGACCGGCGTCAATCCGTCAACCTCCGGATCGATCACCGTCAAAGCAATCTCTCTTATACCCGTAAAGTTCCCCTTTCCGCTCAATTGAATTTGATACCGTCCGGGCTCTTTTACAAAATCAAGCTTTTTACTGCTCCCATCCTTGTAATAGGCAAGGGTATAATCCTTCCCGTTTTTCAACTTCTTATCGTTCCACAGTAGATCGGGAAGCGGCTTCTGCTCCTTCCCATTCCATACGATCGTCATCGAATCCACGGCAAATATGTCTTCACCCACACCTTCGGCGGCCTGCTCTTCCCTGCTGATATCCAACGGCAGGATCCGGAAAGTCTGTATCTCTTTACCGGTGTAATTCCCCTTCCCTTTCACCATAACGGCGGGCGCTTTTCCCTCTTCATATCCATAATCGGAGGGACCAAGGCCGTACGCCTTGCTGTTTCTTGACCAGACAATGGTATAATCCCTTTTCTCCTGCAGCAGTGTCTTATAGTCATAGACACGCACTGTCGGTTTGAGCGCTTTTCCTGTATAGGCATATCCTTCCTGTACAAGGCCCGCAATCCAGAGTCCTTCCGGAATGACGCCGTCCGCCGGAATATCTTCCGGATAAATATCTCCAAATACCGGATCTACTTCTTCTCCGCTTCCCGCTTCTTCAATCCGAAGTACTCCATTCACATACTCAATATAGTAATTACTGCCTGCATCCGCCCCATAGGGGATGATCTCATAGCTGCCTGGCACATCGGTGGAGATTTCCTCCATGCCATACCGAAAAGACGGGACGGTGGCAAGATGCTCTCCCTCCAGCAGTCCGCTCACTTTATAGTCTTTTATCGCCGACAGAGCTGGCAGCCCGCTTCCCGTCCTGATCACGCGATCCGGTGCGGTGATCGTCACTTTCTTCTGCCTGATGCAAAAATCATAGACGGCATTGCGCAGTACATACCGGTTCGCGCCTTCTCCTTTCATTTCAAAAGACAAAGTATAATTTCCTGCTTCTTTCGGCGCCTGCCCGGCATCTGCATAAATACTGCCGTCTTCGAGAACTCCTGCATATACTCCCTCCAGCATGATATCGCTGACCGCATTGCCCGAGGCATCCAACATGACCGCCTCACCTGTATAGGCATTTGGCACGCCGTCATAGATCTTATCTGCTATCATGATCCCCGAAAGATATACCGATTTCTTTGCATCCTCCGGCCAACGGTCTCTGTAAAGTTCAATGCTGTATGGCAGTCCCTGAGGAAGACGGGTGCAGGTAACGCCAATATCCTGATACCATGTGCCGCTATTTGGCAGGGTCACGCTTCCGCCACAATTTTTCGGTGTCACTATATGCGTCAATTTATCACTGGCGTAAAGCATATTGCTGTCTGTCCGTTCTACCGCCCCCATATCAAAACAGCTCAGATCCAGGCTTGTCAGCACATAACAATACTGAAACATGCCGGACATATTTGTCACCCCTGCCGTATTGATCTTTAATTTCAGGTTTTTCAGCCTGCTGCATAAGCGAAACATGTTCGACATATTTTTCACA
The DNA here is from genome assembly GCA_947175055.1 of uncultured Lachnospiraceae bacterium. Classification (GTDB taxonomy): domain Bacteria; phylum Bacillota; class Clostridia; order Lachnospirales; family Lachnospiraceae; genus UBA3282. The sequence goes on from CAMWLJ010000142.1 coordinate 3,151, forward strand.
TTGGCAGTATCCAGATCGAATTCCAGATTCTCCAGTCCTGCACGTTCAAACATGTATGACATATTCTCAACCTTGCCTGTATCCAGACCCTTAAGACCCGGGTCCTGCAGTTCGGTACAATAAGAAAACATATATGACATATCCGTGACCTGGCTGGTATCTGTCTTTGACAGCTCAACCGTCTGCAGATATCTGCATCCGGAAAACATACGCCTCATGGAGGTCATCCCGGACACTTCTACTTCCGCCGTTACAACTCTCAGGTTATCGGCCCATGGCGGCTCGCCATCCTCCTCATAATCCCCATTCCCCGTTATGCTCAGCTTTCCGTTTCTGTCGATCTTCCAGGAAATATGATTGACCGTACCGCTTTGGACGATAAAATTTTCAATGGTCAGTTTGCCGTTTATATATACGATTCGATAATTGTTTCCTGCATCTGCTCCATAAGGAATGATCTCATAACTGCCTTCCGTCTCAGTGGATAGTTCTTCCACACTATAGCGAAACGAAGGCTTCACCATCAGTTCCTCCCCTTCGGGCAGGCCCTCAACCGTATACTGCAATTCCGATACTTCCGGCAGCGGATCCCCCGTATTGATCCTGAGTGATCCGGCCGTAACCGTAGCCTCCTTTTGCCAGATAGAAAACGTATAGGTATTTTGATCCAATCTGTATTCCTGCGCATCCGTTCCCGTGACTTCAAAAGATAATGTATATCTCCCTGCCTGAACCGGCGCTGCCGTTGTCTTCTCATAGATACTGCCGTCCGCAAGGGTTCCCGTATAAAACGCTGTCAACATGACATCGGTAACTTTTCTCCCGGCAGAATCCGTCAGTACCGGTACTCCCGTATAGGCTACAGCCTCGCCGTCATAGTCTTTCCCTTCCATGGAGATGCCGGACACTGTCAGTTTCTTCTGCAGTTCAAAGAAAGTGACAGTGTATTCCATATAGGTTTCACCGTTCTTAAGGATCTCTACCTCAAACTGTTCATCAGCTTCATAACGATCACCGTAAAGATTAGGTTTGAAAATAATACATCCCCGCTCTCCATAACTTTCATTATTGACATAAAACTGCCCCTCGTCAGAATCGCTCGGAAAATTCCACACTTTCCCGTTTTTCTTACGGGTCAGCCTTACCTGTATTTCGGAGGCGTCCACGCTTTCTCCGAGAGAGACTGACCACGGGCTGCGCTGTTCAAAATATTCCAGCGGCATATTCTGCGCCGGCCATGCGATGCCGAATACGTTCCGTGCACTGGAATTACTCTTGTCTAATGCATACATGGCGCATTGCGAAACGCTGGTATTGCTCCCTTTCCCCTCGACAAAGCCAAAACCTGTCTTGCCCATAAGCGGATTCAGAATCCATCTGCGATGTCCGACCTTTGAAATATTGCTGGTATCGCCGTCATCCATCCAGCCTTCAAGGATCGCCTCATTCAAATTCCCGTAATTCATCCCAAGATTAGAACTTCCGGCCCCCTGATATCCCTGCTGATACAATATATCTTCCATATCAGCTGGCTTTTGAGGATTATGATCTATCTTCCTGTTAACGTAATTTACTATACTTGCCGCCTGACACTTCTCACTATAGGATCCGTCCAGCTGAACGTCATAGGAGAGTCCGGCGATATAACGAACCTGATTTAACATGGCAACCGCAGACTGCAGGGTCTCCTCCGATAGTCTTCCCGCCGAATAAGGTACCGTGACACCCGGTTCCTCTGCATATGTAATGGCATCATCCAGGCCGGCTCCGCTCTGTCTTACAAATACTCTGATCTCCTCCTGCGTGCGATATGCAACCTCAAGCTCCCTGGCAGTGCTTGAAATCCGTCCTTCACCTGCAGAGGCTATCGCATTGTCCGAGACCGTTTCCGACATAAGACCGTCCTCTTCAATATACTCCGCATCCGTTTCCTGCCCTTCTGTATTACTGTCGTTTTCTTCGCCGGATTCTTCTTCCCCTGTCTGTTCCGTATTCTCCGGCCTGCCTGTTTCCTCCTCCGTTTCCGAATCACCCGGCCTGTCTG
>CAMWLJ010000143.1 GCA_947175055.1 uncultured Lachnospiraceae bacterium
CCGATGAATATTAACCTGTCCCAACCATATCCACCACTATCATCTGCCTGATCCGTCTGGCCGGACCCTGCACTGCCAGCCAGACCGCCACCCCCATCACCACCACGATGACCGCAAGTTCCCTGAGCGGCATCTGCCATTGTTCACCCCGACGGGATGTGACAAGCTGATGAAACAGCATCCGATTGAGCGGCAGACCGATGATGCATCCGAAGAACACACCGGATACCGTATAGGACAACGCCTCCCCGACGATCATCCGCACCAGCTGGGAATCGCTCATACCGATAGCCCGCATAGCCCCATATTCCCGCATTCTTGCTGACACGCTCATGGCAATACAGTTGATGATATTGAAAAAGGCCAACAGTGCAATGATGATCAGGAATCCATAGAGAAAGACAGCCATCGAATAGCCAGCGCCCCTCACTTCCCGGTTACTCATCCTTTTATCCGAAAAGGAAATAGCTGTCCCGCAGGCCTGCTCGATCTCCTTTCTGATCTGCGCCACCTCTGCATCCGTTATATCCGGTTCTACCTGCAGATCCAGCACCGCATAGCCGCATTCCCCGGTCAGGCTCTGAAACAGTTCTTCGGAACAGATCAACAGCGTCTCGCTGCTGCCGGTATTTGAATTCCTCCCGTAACTGAACGGAACATCTCCCAGCGTACCGGCCACGATAACCTCTGCCTCTCTTCCTCCTAAAGGCAGTATGATCTTACTGCCTGTTGGTATCTGCCCTTTCTCCCTCCAGGCTACCAACACGCCTTTACCGTCTGCCGCCTCAGCGAAATCCCCCTCCAGCAGATCCCGTTTTGCCCATTTGAACTGCTGTGCGTCATAGGACAGGATCGTAAAAGCCGTCTCCTGACCGTCTAAAAATGCCGTGACCTGCACATAACCCCTGCCAAAAACTCTCTTGATACCGGAATGATCCCGCAGCTCACCGGCAAGCTCTGTCGGAATAATATTCGCATAGCCGCCGTCGTAGGCATATAGGTCCGGCGCCTGCGGCCGCAGCGGCGTGATGGCACGATGCATAAAATCGACCGCCGTACTGAAAGCCAAAAACAGGATGATACTGAAGGCAAAAGAACCCGTCACCAGCATATAATTCTTCTTACTGCCCGATGCGTGATGGATCCCCAGCGCCGTATCCACCTTAAAGAATCTCGTATCAGCCGCCCGCTTCGCCGCCTGCACCGTACCTGCATTGCCGGACACGGCCGTCAGCGGTGATACCCCTGCCGCCTTTCGCGCCGGCGCTCCTGCTGCCAAAAGTACTGTGACGATCCCCAGCAGAATGCCCGCCACAATACTTGGAATGCTCACTCCAAACACAGGCATTCCTTCAAAAAGCCCCGGACTTAAGAACCGCAGCATCCCACACAACAGCCACACCACCACCACACCGGCAAGCACCCCTGCCGGAATGGCAGACCTACACCATAAAAGCGCCTCCTTTTTGACAAATCGAACCACCTGTTTCTGCGTGGCGCCCAGACAGCGCAGCATCCCGAAGAATTCTGTCCGGCGCGCAATGCTGCTGTTCATGCTGGCCGCGATCATGAAGATGCCCGCCACTGCCACCAACACTGCCAGTATTGCCGCCACAAAGTAGAACCGTATCAAATAGGAATCCCCGCTCTGAAACATAAGCGCCAGCACTTTCGCATTCTGCCGCACCTGTTCCGGTGCAAAGCCAAGCTGCGCCGCGATATCGCCGATAGCCTTCTGGATATTACAGAAGCTTCTGAATTTCACAAAATAGACGATCTCCTGTTCCGCCCCTGTTTCCCTCGTATGCAGGGCGTCATACCCTTCCACGGTAAGCAGCATTCCAAAGGCGTCATGTTCCGCTTCCAATATCGTATCCTTCGTGATTCCGGTGATCTTATACTGTCTGCTTATACCCTGGGGTACCGCCAGACTGACAAGATCGCCCACCTGCAGGCCCAGACGGCTTTTGACCGTCTCGTTTAGCGTGGCCTCATCTGGCTTCTCAGGAAAACTTCCTTCCAGGATCGTCACGTCCGGAAACATTTCCAACAGGTTCCAGTCCAGGCCGCAGATAGCGGTTTCCACACCCTCGATCCGGTAACCATCCTGCAACCTATAGTTCACTACACCGTACCGGGCGATCTGCTCCACCTCCGGCCGCGCACCGATCAGAGCCCCCTGCCGTTCATCCGCTACGAAGCCTGCATGCCAGCTGCCGTCGCTTTTTACCGCCTGTATCATCTGCGACCGCATTTCCATATCTGCCATACCGAAGATCACCGTCACCAGGAATACCGCCAGCACTATACAGAGTCTGGTCATACGTGTCTGCCGCTTGTGCTGTCTGGCAAAGAACGCGGTCAAATCCAGATAATGCTTCATCGTCCCTCACCTCCCAGCTCACACACCACACCGTCAGTTACCTGAAATACCCGATCCGCCGAAGATGCCAGGTCCCTGTTGTGGGTGATCATCAGCACGGTCTGCTGATAATGTCTGGCCGCGCTGCACAGAAGATCCATCACGTCCTGACTGTTCTGGGAATCCAGATTTCCCGTCGGCTCGTCGGCCAACACCAGCGCCGGACGCATGATCAACGCCCGCCCGATAGCCACTCGCTGCTGCTGCCCGCCGGAAAGCTGCCCCGGCAAATGTTTTCGTCTGTTCTCCAGTCCCAGTACCTCCAGGATTTCCTCCACCCGTTCCCGTTCCGGCTTCCGGTAGTCCAACAGCAGCGGGAAAATGATGTTCTGCTCCACGTTCAGCTCCTGGATCAGATGAAAGGACTGGAAGATAAACCCGATATTCTGCCTGCGGAAAACCGTCCGCTCATTTTCGTTCATGCCAAACAGATCTCTTCCACTTATGAAAACCTTCCCGGCATCCGCCCGGTCCAATCCGCCCACGCAGTTAAGCAGCGTGCTCTTCCCCGAACCAGATGCACCCACAACGGCACCAAACTGCCCTCTTTCCATGGAAAAGGAAGCATTCTTCAGGGCCGCCACCCTGGCCTCGCCTTTTCCGTATGTTTTGCTCAGATTCTCTACTCTTACGATCTCCAATACTATAACCTGCCTTTCTGCTGCTACGCTCTGCCGCGGATATTCTTAGCTTCTTTTCTTGTACGTACAGGAAAAGCATACCAGCTGAACCTTACGCCCCGATGAATCCCGGCTTACACATCTGTAAGCTGCCGTCCTCTTCATTTCCGGATCTTACAGACTATCCGTTCAGTTTGAGACCGGAAATGAGATCCTGAACACACTGCCCTCTCCCGGCCGGCTCTCCACCGACAGACTGCCGCCTTGTTCCTCCACGATCTTTTTGGCCAGAGAGAGTCCAAGTCCCACCCCCTGTCTGTCATCCGTCTGCCTGCTTTGATAGAAACGTTTGAAAATATGGTGCATATCTTCCGGCAGGATACCGCATCCATCATCTTCCACCGATAACCGTATCAGCACCGGAGAACGCTGCCAGCAAATCCGGATCGTGCCTCCTGCTTTCGTATGATCCAGCGCGTTTTTCACAAGATTACCAAGCGCCTCCTTCGTCCAGGCCGGGTCGCAGCAGATCTGTTCCTCCACACGTCCCTCCTGTACGATCCTCTTTCCTTCCCGCACTGCCCGTTCTGACAGTTCACTGACTGCCTGCGATACCACCTCCCACATATAGCACTGCCGCTTCTCGAAGATGATGCCGCCCGTGTCCAGCCGCGCCATTTTCAAAAGCGACAAGATCAGCTGTTCCATCCGTTCCAGCGACCGCATGGATTTCTCCGTAAAGCAGCGCACAGTCTCTTCCCGTCCGGCCTCCTCAGCCATGATCTCCATATACATGACAAGCGCAGCCAACGGTGTCTTCAGCTGGTGGGATATATCCGAGATCATATCCCGCAGGAATTCCTTTGAACGACGCTCCGCCTCACTTTTGGCCTGCAACGACAATGCCAGCTGTTCTACTCTGCCATAGAGCTGACAGAGTGCGCCCGTCTCTCCCACGGGCAGCTGTTGCGTAAACCGCTCCTTTGCATAGCCGGTTACAATCCGTTCTGCTGCCTCATAAGAGCGCTCTCTTCTCTGCAGAAAAAGCCCCGCGCCGATCAGCAGCACTGCCGTAAAAATAATGCCTCCTGCGAGTAATGTCAGCAAATAAGAGCCTGCTGTCTGTCCCGTGAGCAGCAATAGATAACTTTGCATCTGCTCCGTATGCCCGATCTGCCAAAGCAGCTTTCTCCCTGCCTCCGTCACTTCCGTATGATTCCATGCCGCCGCGACCACTTCGGGCCAGATCCCCTGTTCCAACAAATAAGACGATACCGTCAGCTCCCGTTCCACCAGTACATGCCGGATATCGGATACATGCCAGACACCGCAGATCCCCAAAAAGAAAGCCTGCAAAACGCAGACTATTGCCAGAAACCCATACAGCTGTCGGGTCTGTCTATCCTGTAAAAACTTCAGACCGTTCATCCCTCTCACTCCAACCTCCCTATACCCACTGATATCCCAGTCCCCTTACCGTCTTCAGATGTTCCGGCGACGAAGGATCCTGTTCCAGTTTCTCCCGCAGCCTCCGCACATACACGGAAAGCGTATTGTCGTCCACGAAATTCCCCGCACCGTCCCACAGCTTATCAAGGATCAAAGAACGTGAGAGCACTTTGCCACGGTTTGCAAGAAACAGACACAACAGCCGATACTCCGCCCCCGTACAGTCCACCGGCTCTCCACCCAGCATTACCCTGCCCTCCGTGAGATTAACGGTAAGGCTGCCGGATCTGAGGATTCCGTCCTCTGCTCTGCGTCCCGTACTGCGCCGCAGAAGCGCCCGAATCCGCGAGCACAGCTCCCCCAGTTTAAATGGCTTCGTGATATAGTCGTCCCCGCCGCAGTCCAATCCTCTGACCACATTGATCTCCTCGTCCGCAGCCGTCAGGAATATGATCGGCGTCTCATTGCCCTCCGCCCGCAGCCGCTCACACAGATAGAACCCATTCCCATCCGGCAGCGTCACATCAAACAGAAACAGATCAAATTCACTGTCTCCGCCTGTCAGAAGCGCGCCGGCCTCTTTGACCGATCTCGCCACCGTTATCTCAAATCCGTTCTTCTTAAGTGAATAAGTCAGCCCGTCGATCAGGCTGATGTCATCCTCCAA
>CAMWLJ010000144.1 GCA_947175055.1 uncultured Lachnospiraceae bacterium
TCTATAAATATAAGAGAGAATTGAAAGCAGAATAAGGATTGTTTAGGCAGGGTTCGTAATGGACTGCGGAATCGCTTGGAAAATTAGACATTTGTAACTATCCAAGTTAATGTGGTCGAATATTATAAGGAAGAGACAGACCTAAGTCTTATATCCATCCGCCATCCAGCCCGATGACTTGACCGGTCAAATAATCGGGGGCATGAAGCAGAGAAACCACCATTTCTGCCACTTCTGCGACTTGACCAATTCGGTCAGCTGGTATTTCCTGCCGCAAAGCTTCTATATCCTCAGCTGTAAAACATTGATTCATATCCGTGTCGATCATGCCGCAGGCAATGGCATTGACCTGAATGCCGCTGGGAGCCAGTTCTTTGGCAAGTGCTTTGGTGAAACTGTTAACGCCGCCCTTAGAGGCAGAATATGCAGCCTCCATAGAAGCGCCCACATTTCCCCAGACAGAAGAAATGTTGATGATCTTTCCGGCATGGTCATGCAGCATCAGAGGAATGGCAAGGCGGCTGGTATAGAAGACCGCATCTAGATTCGTGCGGATTATATTCTGCCAATCGGCAGCAGTCATTTCATGTAATAACCCAATATAAGAGATCCCGGCGTTGTTGACCAGTACACTCAATGACGAAATCTGCTGAAAAATCCTTTCTACATCGGCGCAATTGCCCATATCGGCAATAAAGGGAATGCAGGAAATTGCATAGCGGTCTGCCAGTTCTTTTGCAAAGGGAAGCAGCAGATTGGCGGATTGCTTGCAGGTCAGATATAGATGAAAGCCTTCTTTGGCCAGTCTTTCGGCGATGGCACGGCCGATACCGCGGGAAGCGCCGGTGACCAGAGCGTATTTTGGTTCGTTTTGTATGGTGGGGAAGTTGTCTTTTTGCATAACAGGATTCTCCGCATGTTATAGAGGATGTATTTGTGGTATAATAAATTCTATGACGATCAAGATTGCTTTAGGGTCGTCGTGTGGTCATTATAGCACGAAGAGATTGTGGAGTAAACTTTGATTATCCGTTATGCGATTTGTTTGTAAGGCAGATGTTACAGTCTGCCAGATTGAGAAAGGAGATCTATAGTCATGTATGATTTGATCGTTATCGGTTCCGGGCCGGCGGGATTATCTGCGGCGGTATACGGGATCCGTGCAGGATTGGACCTGCTTGTATTGGAGGGAAAGCCCATGAGCGGCGGCCAGGTTTTGAATACCTATGAAGTGGACAACTACCTGGGGATGCCCGGCGTGAATGGATTTGATATGGGGATGAAATTCAAGGAGCACGCGGATGCCATGGGTGTACCGTGTAAGACCGCAGAGGTGACGGCGGTGATCGACCATGGAGAGAGTAAGACGGTGGAGACAGCGGACGGAGCAGCCTATGAGGCGAAGACCTTGATCCTGGCTACGGGGGCAGAACATGCCATGCTGAACGTTCCAGGGGAGGATGAGTACAGGGGCAAAGGGGTTTCCTACTGTGCTACCTGCGACGGCGCTTTTTTCAGAGGGCGGGATGTGGCAGTGGTAGGCGGCGGAGATGTGGCGGTGGAAGATGCCATTTATCTGGCACGGCTCTGTCGGAAGGTCTACCTGATTCATCGCAGAGACAGTCTGCGCGCAGCGAAAAGCTTGCAGAACAAGCTTGCAGATTGCGACAATGTGGAAATCCTGTGGAGCAGAACGCTGTCGGCTGTCTCCGGTTCCGGACTGGTGGATAAGATAACCCTGCGGCAGGTCGAGGACGGGACGGAAGAGGAATTGTCAGTGGAGGGCGTTTTCATTGCGGTGGGGATGCAGCCGAATACGCAGGCATTCCGGGACAATGTGCCTTGTGATGAGAAAGGATATGTACTGGCCGGTGAAGACTGTGTTACGAAAGTACCGGGCATCTTTGCGGCGGGAGATCTTCGGACGAAACAGGTGCGACAGATCATTACGGCGGTAGCCGACGGGGCCTGTGCGGTGGCGTCGGTGGAGAGATATCTGAACGGAAATTAAGGAGATAAAGGAGATAAACCGTAACAAATTTAATATTTGTAATAATTGTGTTAGCATTCAAAGGCGAGGTGCCAAAACTGCGAATTTACCACCGGGAACAGTAGAGTATTAGAGCATTCGGCTTTGCCAAAGAAGGCTCAAAATGCGCAAATGCCGTTATTACGGGCTGCTGAAGCAGTGAATGGTAACATAGTGCAAATGATCAGAATTTTGTAATAAAATACAAGAACTTGCATATGATGGCAACTTTTTTTGAATATGCTGTGGTTGACAAAAGGATTCTTCGATGATATTATAATACCCAGATGTAACAATTTTGTAACAAATGAGGTGGGTTTTTAATACACATATAAGGAATGTTACGGCATCCTTCGTAATATTCGCGAGAGGTATATCATGAAGAAGAATGTGAAAATAGCAGCATGTGCAATGACAGCAGTTCTTGCTTTGAGTGGACTGGGAATGGATGTGAATGCAAGCGACAGTGTCAGCAAGGTCCTTCCTTCCGCAGGCATAGACTTCTCCTTGCAGGATCAGGAGAAATCTACAGCGCTTTCCAGTTTGCAGGAAGAAGCCGAGAAGAATGCGGAAGCTGACGGAACAAGCGTGGGCAGTGCTCAGGTGGGAGGCTTTGCAGATCTGGCGAGTACGAGCAATAAGGTCAGTGCCGCTCACTCCAAGAAGATAGAAGATACGGTAGTGGTCAGTGAAGGATATACGAGAGATCTGAAAGAAGCTGCCAATACGGGGTTATCTGAAGAAGAGGAAGGGTTTAAGAATCTGGTCATCGCCAAAGTTAATGATTATGTGAATGTCAGGAACCTGCCCAGTGAGGAAGGTGAGATCGTAGGTAAGCTGTACAATAAGTCGGTAGGTAATTTCATCGAAGAAGAGAACGGCTGGTACAAGATCAGGTCCGGTTCCGTGGAAGGGTATGTGAAGGGTGAATATTGTGTGACCGGCGATGCGGCTGTAGATTACGCGAAGGAAGTGGGAACACGGATTGCAACCGTTACTACGACAACACTTAAGGTACGTGAGCAGCCCGGTCTGGAAGAGGCTGTACTCGGTCTGGTACCCATCGAGGATGAGCTGATCGTTACGGAAGAGCTGGACGGCTGGGTGAAGGTCAATATCGAGGAAGGTGACGGTTATGTATCTAATGATTACGTTACTTTATCGACAGAATTTGTGAAGGCAGAGTCCATCGAAGAAGAGCGGGCAAGGCTGGAGAAAGAAGAAGCGGCCAGAAGAGCGGCTCAGGAAGCGGCGAATAAGAAGATGTCATCCAAATCTTCGTCGTCTTCTTCCGCTACGGATGGCGGTAAGACGTATCAGAGTCCTACCGGCAGCACGGGAGCCGATGTTGTTAAGTTTGCAATGCAGTTTGTAGGAAATCCTTACGTATACGGCGGCACCAGTCTGACTAACGGTGCAGACTGCTCCGGATTCGTGATGAGCGTTTATAATAACTTTGGGGTAAGCCTGCCGCATTCTTCCGCAGCGGACAGAAACGTGGGGGCAACGGTAAACGGTATCGAGAATGCACAGCCTGGCGACATCGTATGTTATTCCGGCCATGTGGGAATCTACGCAGGTAATGGGCAGCTGGTACACGCGTCTACTTCTAAGACCGGTATCATTGTTTCCAGTGCGACTTACCGCCCGATCCTTTCGATCAGAAGAATCTTCTAGTAAGTGCAGAGACAGATAACTGTCAGTGAGAATGTAAATAAGGGAAGGGCTGTCGCTTTAACGAATGAAAATTTGTGAAGCGGCAGCTTCATTTTTGCTGTTTTTATATGTGATTTCAAGGAAAAACTCCAAATTATTCTGTTATTCCATAAAAAGAGCATACTTTAATAAACCATTTGACATGGCTTGAATGTTTGTTTTAAGATGTTTAAAATCAAGCGCTTTTCACTGGAAACAAATGAGTCCCTGTCCTGCCTTTTTGAATCTTATTATGGAGCTTGTTTATGTTCCTTGCCATGGCCAGCAGTATACTTTCCGCAAGCACATTTGACGTTCCTTTGCTTACGTATCTCCGAAACTGCATGTCCTGTTTTAAATCCCCGAATGAGCCTTCTGCCTGGATGCTTCGGTTCATCCTGAAAACAATGCCTTCATCAGTAAGTATCCGTTTCAAATCTTCTTGTCTGTATTTTAGAAATGTTCTGGCAGCCTGAAGTATTTTTGTTCTTTCTCCCAGCGGCGTTTTACAATTGTTGCCCTTGATACATTCAGCTTTATACGGGCATCCGCTGCAGTCCTCACATTTGTAAATCGTTTTTTCACTTACATAACCTGTTTTGCTTTTGGAATGCCTTACATGGTCTGGCGTCAGCCTTTTCGCATTCCGGCAGATATAGACATCCGATTCCGCATCATACTCCATATTTTCTATTTTTCCTATATCATTCCTATACCTGCGTGTTTTTGAAATCTCATAGTTGGCGGGCTTTATATAGGAAAGCTGCCCGTTTTCTTCAAGGAACACATAGTTTTCTTCACTTTCATATCCGGCGTCCGCAGTTATGTTTTTATATTTAAATTTCAGATGTTCTTCCGCATCTTTTAAAAAAGGGATTAATGTTGTTGTATCTGTCGGCTGCGGGCCTATGGTAAGCCATGTAATATATTCGGAATCTACCCCATGCTGGAGGTTATACGCCGGTTTTAACTGTCCGTTTCCCATGGCATCCTCTTTCATCCTCATAAAAGTGGCATCGTGGTCTGTCTTGGAATAACTGTTGCGTCTGCCGCAGATATGTATTTGATGATTATATTTTTTGAGCCGGGACAGATACTCTTCGAGGGTTTCAATGCTCTTTTGAAGCGGCGTTTTTCTTTTCCCAATGCCATGAACAAAGGCCACCTTTTCACTCTGTTTGAGGGCATAGAGCTTCTTGCGGAGTTTCTTTACATGCTTCATCTTTACGGTGTCGCCATAAACAATCTTTAAATCGTAGAGCTGTTCGCATTCCGCCACAAAACCAGCAAGTTTTATCAGAAGCTTTGTCTGGTTTTTGGTTACGCTCTTCTTCCAGACAAACGTGTATTTGTTTGCGGCTGCTTCGATTTTTGTGCCGTCA